>NZ_JASCAM010000034.1:0-123280 GCF_029967835.1 Enterobacter sp. V87_3
CAATGGAACAGACAGTGTTCCGTTGCTGTTCACTGCCGGATAGGCAGCTTAGAAACGTAGGCGGCTTAGATGCGGCTTAGTGCGGCTGTTCACTGCCGGATAGGCAGCTTAGAAAGAAAGCAATGGAACAGACAGTGTTCCGTTGCTGTTCACTGCCGGATAGGCAGCTTAGAAAATATTGGGAATTACTTTGCATTTTTGTATACGTGTTCACTGCCGGATAGGCAGCTTAGAAAATCCAATCTTCTTTCTCTTTCTTGATAACAAAGTTCACTGCCGGATAGGCAGCTTAGAAAGCGAGTGAAGGGCATCAGCGAAAGCTGGTGTAGTTCACTGCCGGATAGGCAGCTTAGAAACTTCGTTCGCAGTACGCTCAGCAGCATATACAGTTCACTGCCGGATAGGCAGCTTAGAAAATTCCGCATTGGCGTAAATCGCGCCGCAGTCGTGTTCACTGCCGGATAGGCAGCTTAGAAATGCTGCTGTTGCACTATTGGCATGATCTTGGTGTTCACTGCCGGGTAGGCAGTTTAGAAATGAGGGGGCATCTTGCCCTTCGTTGCTCTACCGTTCACTGCCGTACAGGCAGCTTAGAAATGACCAGTTCCTTCGACAGGTTAACCTGATGTGTTCACTGCCGTACAGGCAGCTTAGAAATCTTGTCTGATTTGCTCATGCCTTTAGTCACGGTTCACTGCCGTACAGGCAGCTTAGAAACTGAAGACGGAGATCACGCCGTTCGAGTTGGCGTTCACTACCCCACCGGCAGCTTAGAAATCCCCACCACACTCCCCGTAGGTCGGGTAAACGCAGTGCCACCCGACAAAAAAGCCCGGTGGCGCTAACGCTTACCGGGCCTGTGAGCGAACCTTTACGTTTTATGCGAGGACAAGATCGCCCTGCGGATGACAGGAGCAGGCCAGCACGTAACCGTCGGCGATTTCTGCGTCCGTCAACGTCATGGTGCTGCTCACGGTGTACTCGCCGGAAACCACCTTCGTTTTACAGCAGCCGCACACGCCAGCGCGACAGGCCGCGACTACCGGCACCTTGTTGCTTTCCAGTGCTTCCAGCAGCGTGGTGCCCACGCGGCCAAAGAAGGTTTGCGCAGGTTGCAGCTTAGTGAATTTGATCCCGCTGGTTGCCGCTTCGGCGACAGGTGTGAAGAACTGCTCTTTAAAGAAGCGGGTCACACCCAGCGCTTTAACCTCTTTTTCCACGATATCCATGTACGGCGCAGGGCCGCAGGTCATCACGGTGCGGGAGGCAATATCCGGCACGCTTTGCAGCAATTCCCGGCTTAAACGACCAGAGACAAAACCGTGGGTAGCGTTATTTTCCGCTACCAGCGTGACCGGGTAGTTACGCCACTCCTCGGCAAAAATCACATCGTCTGGCGAGCGGACGCTGAAGATCACCTGCACGTCGGCCTGCGGGCGGTTTTTCGCCAGCCAGCGGCGCATTGACATTACGGGCGTCACGCCGCAGCCGGCGGCCAGCAGCAGGAATTTATCATCTGCTTTGTCGTCACAGGTAAACTCGCCCTGCGCGTCTGAAAGCCAGATGTAATCCCCACGCTTCACGTCGCGGGTCAGCCATTCGGAACCTGCACCCTCATCAATGCGACGGATGGTAAGCGTAATGTACTCGCTCACGCCCGGCGTGGAGGAGAGGGTGTAGGCGCGCAGGGTGTCCGCAGCGTTGCGGACACTGACCAGCGCATACTGACCTGCACGATACGGATAGTAGTCATGGCACAGCAGTGACAGCGTCCACACATCCGGCGTCTCCTGATGGATGTGATGAACCTGCATCCGCCACGGACATTGTGAGGTTGGCATGGTCATGAATCTCTCCTTACGCGCTCAGCAGCTCTTTCATATCTTCTTCAACGGTGGTCACGGAACGCAGACCAAATTTCTCGTTCAGCACGGCAAGCAGGTCCGGCGTCAGGAAGCCAGGCGCGGTCGGGCCGGTCACGATGTTGGTCACGCCCAGTGAGAGCAGGGTCAGCAGGATGACAATCGCTTTTTGCTCGAACCAGGAGAGCACCAGTGACAGCGGCAGGTCGTTCACGCCGCAGCCCAGTTTCTCTGCGAGGGTAACGGCCAGAATGATGGCTGAGTAGGCGTCGTTACACTGACCGGCATCGACCAGACGCGGCAGGCCTTCGATGTTGCCGAAGTCCAGCTTGTTGAAACGGTATTTCCCGCACGCCAGCGTCAGGATCAGGCAATCATCCGGTACGCTGGTGGCGAAATCAGTGAAGTAGTTACGCTCGCCGCGCGCGCCGTCACAGCCGCCAATCAGGAAGATGTGGCGCAGTTTTTCACGGCTCACCAGGTCGATGAGGGAATCTGCCGCACCCAGCAGGGTTTCGCGGCCAAAGCCCACGGTGATCAGGTGTTCGATTTCGCTGTAAGGGAAGCCAGCCATCTGCTGCGCCTGGGCGATAACCGGGCCGAAATCGTCGCCTTCGAGGTGGCTCACGCCCGGCCAGCCGACGATGCTGCGGGTCCAGATACGGTCATCATACGCGCCCACGGTAGGGTCGATGATGCAGTTAGAGGTCATCACGATTGGGCCAGGGAAGCGGGCAAATTCAACCTGCTGGTTCTGCCAGCCGCTGCCGTAGTTCCCGACCAGGTGTTTGAATTTACGTAGCTCCGGGTAGCCGTGTGCAGGCAGCATTTCACCGTGGGTATAGACGTTAACGCCGGTGCCTTCGGTTTGCTTCAGCAGGTTGTAGAGATCTTTCAGGTCATGCCCGGAGATCAGGATACATTTGCCTTCGGTCGCTTTAACGTTGACCTGGGTTGGCGTTGGGTGGCCGTAGGTGCTGGTTTCACCGGCATCCAGAATGCTCATTACCTTGAAATTCATCTGGCCGATTTCCATTGAGCACTCCAGCAGAGCGTTCATGTCGGAAGGCCAGGTGCCGAGCCATGCCATGATTTTGTGGTACTGGGCATAGATGTCGTTGTCGTACTGGCCGAGAACGTGCGCGTGTTCCATATAGGCTGCGGCACCTTTCAGGCCGTACAGGCACAGCAGACGCAGGCCAAGAATGTTCTCGCCAATCGCCGCTTTGTCTTTGTTCGGGGTAAATTCCGCCGCCTGACGCTGCAGGTCGCCCAGGTCGTCGCTCACCAGCTGCAGCTCGGCCATTGGGTTATCCACGCGCGCGCTGGCGTCGGCGTTCAGGCATTGGGCCTTCAGCGCTTCACGCAGGGCAATGGCTTCGCGGGCATAGCCGACGATGCGAGGAGAATCAAAGTTAACGTTGGTCAGCGTGGAGAAAAATGCGCGTGGCGCGAAGCTGTCGACGTAGTGGTCGATAATACCGTATTCGCGGGCTTTGAATGCCCATGCGGAAAGCCCTTGCAGGGAAGCGATCAGCAGATCCTGCAGGTCTGACGTCTCGGCGGTTTTACCGCACATCCCCTGCGCCCAGGAGCAGCCATTGCCTGCCGGAGTACGGATGGTTTGTTCACATTGCACACAAAACATAATCACACCTGTTAAAGTTATATTTGATATACATGTTTAAGATTATGCCTGTGCCACAGCGGAGAAAAGGGGTTTCTTCTACAAAATAGAGGGATATTGATTTAGCGCAATTTTGGCGGCCTGAATCGGCCGCCTCGTGACGATCAGGCGGAGAAAAAGGCCATCAAAACAGGGACCAGCAGGCTTAGAATAAACCCGTGTACGATGGCGGCAGGGACCATCTCAAGGCCCCCTGAACGCTGCAGGACCGGCAGGGTGAAGTCCATCGACGTGGCACCGCACAGACCGAGCGCGGTGGAGCGGCTGCGGCGCACCAGACCGGGGATCAGCATGATGGCAATCAGCTCGCGCGCCAGATCGTTAAAGAACGCCGCGCTGCCAATGACCGGGCCGAACGATTCGGTCAGCAGAATGCCGGACAGCGAATACCAGCCAAACCCCGAGGCCATCGCCAGCCCGGTTTTCAGCGGCAGGCCAAGAATAAAGGCGTTAATGACGCCCGCCACCAGGGAACTGACCACCACGATCACCGCCACCATCATGCCGCGACGATTAAGGACAATCTGTTTTAAGGTCATGCCGTTATTGCGCAGCTGAATGCCAATCAGGAACAGCAGGAAAATCAGGGTATATTCGCTGGCCTCGGTGGCATGCTGTAAAAAAGACCATCCGGTCAGTCCCAGCAGAAAACCCAATACCACGACACCGCATAATTTTAACGATTCGAGCGCCATGGCAATACGGGACGGCAATTTTTCCTGATGGTGGGTATTTTTCCATGGAATAGATCGTTCCAGCCAGAAGAGGGCGGCTATATTACAGGCTAAAATAACCACTGCCGTCACGGCAGAATAATGCAGGATGGAAAGTAAATTGGTCGCCAGGTTATCCAGGAACGCCAGGCTGATCCCCATAAAGAAAAGAATAACGTAGACAATCCAGCTGAGAAAACGGTTGATGAGCCTTAAGGCTGATTCACGACGCAGCGGAATGAGGTAGCCCACAATCAGGGGCAGCAGAATGATGAGGAGTCCTGAAAACATGAACAGCCGGTCCTTATGGGGTATTTGTTAAGCGCCAAAGACACTACCCAATAACGGCTGCCCAGTAAAGCCACAAAAAAAAGCCGGGTGGGACCCGTAGGCCGGGTAAGGCGAAGCCGCCACCCGGCACAATACCGCGCGTTGCAGTCTGATGCCCTCACCCCAGCCCTCTCCCACGGGGAGAGGGAGAAAACACGCATTCTCTGCCACAGGAGAGGGAAAGAGAAAAACGTTAATCGCGTTTTTCCAGCAGGGTGCGGTAGAGCAGGCCGCCCAGAATACCGCCGACGATCGGCATCACCCAGAACAGCCACAGCTGCTCAAGCGCCCAGCCGCCCTGGAAAATGGCAACCGCGGTGCTGCGCGCCGGGTTAACGGAAGTGTTGGTGACGGGAATGGAGATCAGGTGGATAAGCGTCAGCGCCAGGCCAATGGCAATGGGGGCAAAACCTGCGGGCGCGTGTTTATCCGTTGCGCCGTGGATCACCAACAGGAAGCCTGCGGTAAGGACAATCTCAATCACAATTGCAGACAGCATAGAGAAACCGCCTGGTGAATGCGCACCATAGCCGTTAGAGGCGAAACCGCTGGCTGCGGCGTCAAAGCCCGCTTTACCGCTGGCAACAACGTACAGCACTGCGGCGGCAATAATACCGCCCACAACCTGAGCAATAATATAACCAAGGATATCTTTCGCCGGGAAACGACCGCCTGCCCATAAACCTAAGGTTACCGCCGGGTTAAAATGACCGCCGGAAATAGGGCCGACGGCATAGGCCATGGTTAATACGGTCAAACCAAAAGCCAGCGCCACACCGACAAAACCAATGCCTAATTCCGGAAATGCGGCTGCAAGAACGGCGCTACCGCAGCCACCAAACACCAGCCAGAATGTACCAAAACATTCTGCCGCCAATTTTCTAAACATAACCACCTCAAATAATAAACTACCGCACACGTATTGCCGTGCGCGGGGGATATCGTCATAAAAGGATGACGATTTAAAGAGCCGCTATTTTAAAAACCCATTCCATACCTTCGCCACTCAAATAAATTCGTTTAATTTGATTTAAGGCAAGGTGTTGTGAATCCTTGCTTCAGATTGACCTTGCACAGGAAATGGGTATTTATTGACAAGACTATTCATATATTGCGGTGTTCCGAAAGGGTGCATCCCGCTATACTGCTGATAACTTGAAGGAAAAAGTGGCCATCTCGCGGGGGATTTATGCTTCTCGAACGTGTGGAAATTGTCGGGTTTCGCGGTATTAACCGTTTGTCGCTGCAGCTTGAGCAGAACAACGTCCTGATCGGTGAGAACGCCTGGGGTAAATCCAGCCTGCTGGACGCGCTGACGCTGCTGCTTTCGCCTGAAGAAAAGCTCTACCATTTTGTTCACGATGACTTCTGGTTTCCGCCGGGCGATGTGACAGGCCGCGAGAAACACCTGCATATTATTCTGACCTTCCGTGAGTCCGAGCCGGGGCGGCATCGCGTGCGCCGGTTCCGCCCCATGTCGCCCTGCTGGGTACCGTGCGCTGATGACTATCACCGCATTTTCTACCGTCTGGAAGGAGAGCTGGCCGGGACGGACAGCGTGTTAACCCTGCGCGAATTCCTGGATGAGAAAGGCAACCCCATTCCGCTGGAGAATATTGACGAGCTTGCCCGCCATCTGAACCGGCTGATGCCCGTGCTCCGGTTGCGCGACGCGCGTTTTATGCGCCGTATCCGCAACGGCACGGTTCCGGATATGCCGGACGTTGAAGTCACCGCCCGCGAGCTGGATTTTCTGGCGCGCGAGCTGGTCTCCCGGCCACAGAATCTTACCGACGGGCAGATCCGCCAGGGGCTTTCGGCCATGGTACAGCTGCTGGAGCACTATTTCTCCGAGCAGGGGATGTCGCCTTCCCGCCACCGGCTGATGCGCCGCCGCTCCCACGATGAACAACGCAGCTGGCGCTATCTGGATATCATCAACCGGATGATCGACAGGCCCGGCGGGCGCACCCATCGGGTTATTCTGCTGGGGCTGTTCTCAACGCTGCTGCAGGCGAAAGGCACCGTCCGTCTGGACCGCGATGCGCGGCCGCTGCTGCTGGTGGAAGACCCCGAAACCCGTCTGCACCCGATCATGCTCTCCGTGGCGTGGCATCTGCTCAATTTGCTGCCTCTCCAGCGCATCACGACCACCAACTCCGGGGAGCTGCTCTCCCTTACGCCGGTCGAATACGTCTGTCGCCTGGTGCGCGAATCATCCCGCGTCTCCGCTTATCGGCTGGGGCCGGGCGGCTTAAATGCCGAGGACGGGCGGCGCATTGCCTTTCATATTCGCTTTAATCGCGCCTCCTCGCTTTTTGCGCGCTGCTGGCTGCTGGTAGAAGGGGAAACGGAGACCTGGGTGATCAACGAGCTGGCGCGCCAGTGCGGCCATCATTTTGATGCCGAAGGGATCAAGGTGATTGAGTTTGCCCAGTCCGGGTTAAAACCGCTCATTAAATTTGCCCGCCGGATGGGCATTCAGTGGCATGTGCTGGTAGACGGTGACGAGGCGGGGAAAAAGTACGCCTCCAACGTGCGCAGCTTGCTGAACAATGACCGGGAAGAAGAGCGCGATCATCTGACCACGCTGCCCGCGATGGACATGGAACACTTTATGTATCGTCAGGGTTTCGATGATGTGTTTCACCGCGTGGCCATGGTGCCGGTGGATGTCCCGATGAATATGCGTCGGGTCATCGCCAAAGCCATTCACCGTTCGTCAAAACCGGATCTGGCGATTGAGGTGGCAACGGAAGCGGGAAGGCGCGGCGTGGAGTCGGTGCCGACGCTGCTGCGCAAAATGTTCTCCCGCGTGCTGTGGCTGGCACGCGGGAGAGCGGATTAACTGCGGCTGGCCTGGGTCACCTGGGTGATCAGGCTGTCGAGCAGTTCATAGCGACGACGGTATTCTGAGCGTTTTTTGCTCGCTATCTCTTCCATTGGTTTGCGCGGCATGGTCAGCGGCAGGGCAAAATTGCCGTCGTCCTGCGGTTGGCCGCCAATCGAGCGCCAGAAACTGTCGTAATCGGCCAGCAATTTTCCCTCTTTTTTCTTGCGGTAGCGCCAGCTGCGATAGATATGGGTGGCGTTACTCACCGCTATAATCTGCTCTACCGGGAAGGCCGCGCCAAGCGTCATGGCCGCTTCCACCAGCAGGCGTTTCGGGAATAACCCGTGGCAGGCTTTGGTCGCACCCTGAATCAGCTCGTGCGGGACGTGCGCTTTTGCACCCTGAAGCCCGCCAATAAAGAGGGTGGATTTTCCGTCAAACTCGCATAACGTGAAGGTCATCTCGGCCAGCACGGTATGTTGATGGTCGCAAAAGGCGAGAGTCGCTTCGCCTTCTTTATCCAGGAACGCGTCTGCGCACAGGCGAACGGTAAACTGCTGATCATCTTTACCGGTTAAGGTCAGCAGCGTCGCACCCTTGTTTGACAGATAACCGTTGAGCAGCGCAGCAGGAAGATGACGACTCATGGCCTGATAGTGCCAGTTAATTGACGCCAGCGCGTGTGCGCGGTCCATATTGACGGTCAGCCACGGGCGATGCAGGCGGCACGGCAGGCCGGGCTGTACCCGAAGCATTTGCATCAGACGCGGTTGCTTTGCCAGGTCTGCCAGCAGCCGGGCGGTGCTGAAAGGCGTGGCAAGCGAACGTAACAGGAATTTACGCCGATAGGCCGGGTTTTGCCAGGCCATGCCCGGGGTGATGTTCCCGAGCGTCAGGCATTTAAAAAGCTGCCAGCCGGATTTGGGTTGTGGCAGGTGTGAATAAGGTGTATCGACGATGGAAGACATGATAGATCCTGCTTCTTAGGGAATAGCGCTATTTCAGCAGGGGATTTATCAACATCTCGTCAACAAATTCCGACGTTGTCAGGAAAGAGGGGGTTTCGTTGACGAGTGGTTTAGCTAGAATCAGCAGTTATGATTGCCAGAACATTTATTTGGAATATTTATGAACCTCAAGGGAAAACGCGGAAAGCTGTTTCTGCTGTTGGCGGTAGTGGTGTTAGCGGGTGGATTCTGGCTATGGCAGGTGCTTAACGCGCCTGTACCTCAGTATCAAACGTTGATTGTTCGTCCAGGCGAGCTGCAACAAAACGTGCTGGCGACGGGCAAGCTTGATGCCCTGCGCAAAGTTGACGTCGGTGCGCAGGTCAGCGGTCAGTTGAAAACGCTGTCGGTCGAGATTGGCGATAAGGTCAAGAAAGGCCAGCTTCTGGGGGTAATTGACCCGGAGCAGGCTGAAAACCAGATCCGTGAAGTGGAAGCCACGCTGATGGAGCTGCGTGCCCAGCGCAGCCAGGCGCTGGCCGAGCGCAATCTTGCGCAGGTCACGCTGACGCGCCAGCAGGCGCTGGCAAAAACGCAGGCGATCTCAAAGCAGGATCTGGACACGGCGGCCACCGAGCTAGCGGTAAAACAGGCGCAGATCGGCACCATCGACGCGCAGATCAAACGCAACCAGGCCTCGCTGGACACGGCGAAAACCAACCTCGACTACACCAAAATCGTCGCGCCAATGGCCGGGGAAGTCACCCAGATCACCACGCTCCAGGGGCAAACGGTGATTGCGGCGCAACAGGCGCCGAACATTCTGACGCTGGCGGATATGAGCACCATGCTGGTCAAAGCGCAGGTGTCCGAGGCGGATGTGATCCATCTTAAGCCGGGGCAAAAAGCCTGGTTCACGGTGCTGGGCGACCCGCAGACCCGCTATGAAGGGGTGCTGAAAGATATCCTGCCTACGCCTGAAAAGGTTAACGACGCTATCTTCTACTACGCCCGTTTCGAGGTGCCGAACCCGCAGGGCGTTCTGCGTCTGGACATGACCGCCCAGGTGCATATCCAGCTGACCGGTGTGAAAAACGTGCTGACCGTTCCGCTCTCTGCGCTGGGTGAATCCGCAGGCGACCGCCGCTATAAGGTTAAAGTGCTGCGCAACGGCGAGACCCGCGAACGTGAGGTCACAATCGGCGCGCGTAACGATACCGACGTGGTGATCGAGAAAGGGCTGGAAGAGGGCGAAGAGGTGGTCACCAGCGAAAGTTTACCCGGAGCCGCTAAATGACGGCGCTGCTTGAGCTGAATGATATTCGTCGCAGCTATCCTTCCGGAGACGGGCCGGTGGAGGTGCTCAAGGGCATCTCCCTGCGCGTTGAAGCGGGCGAGATGGTGGCGATTGTGGGGGCCTCCGGCTCCGGCAAATCCACGCTGATGAACATCCTCGGGTGTCTGGATAAGCCGACCAGCGGCACCTATCGTGTGGCCGGGACGGATGTTTCGACGCTGGACAGCGACGCGCTGGCGAAGCTGCGTCGGGAACACTTCGGGTTTATCTTCCAGCGCTATCATCTGCTGTCGCACCTGAGTGCGGCGCAAAACGTGGAAGTGCCTGCCGTCTATGCGGGTGTGGAACGTAAAAAACGCCTGGAGCGTGCGAAGGCGCTGCTCACGCGGCTGGGACTGGCGGAGCGGGTGGACTATCAGCCGTCGCAGCTATCCGGGGGCCAGCAGCAGCGCGTGAGTATCGCGCGCGCCCTGATGAACGGCGGGCAGGTGATCCTCGCGGATGAACCCACCGGGGCGCTCGACAGCCATTCCGGTGAAGAGGTGATGGCGATCCTCCATCAGCTGCGCGATCAGGGGCATACGGTGATTATCGTTACCCACGATCCGCAGGTGGCGGCGCAGGCGGAGCGGATTATTGAGATCCACGACGGCGAGCTGGTCAGCAATCCGCCGCCGCGTGCGTCCAGAGCGGCCGCGCCGAAAGAAGCGCTGCCTGTTTCAACGGGCTGGGGGCAGTTCTCCAGCGGATTTCGCGAGGCGCTGACCATGGCCTGGCTGGCGATGGCGGCCAATAAGATGCGCACATTGCTGACCATGCTCGGCATCATCATCGGCATCGCCTCGGTGGTGTCGATTGTGGTGGTGGGAGATGCCGCCAAGCAGCTGGTGCTGGCGGATATCCGCGCGATTGGCACCAACACCATCGATGTCTATCCCGGCAAGGATTTTGGTGACGACGAGCCGCAGAATCAGCAGGCGCTGAAATATGACGACCTGGCGGCGCTCCAGAAGCAGCCATGGGTTAACTCGGCGACGCCTGCGGTGTCGCAGAACCTGCGTTTGCGCTACGGCAACATCGACGTCGCGGCCAGCGCCAACGGCGTGAGCGGGGACTATTTTAACGTCTACGGCATGACCTTCAGCGAGGGCGCAACCTTTAATGCCGAACAGCTGGCGGGCAGGGCGCAGGTGGTCGTGCTGGATGCCAACTCGCGCAAGCAGCTGTTCCCGGATAAGGCCAGCGTGGTGGGCGAAGTGATCCTCGTCGGAAATATGCCGGCGACGGTCATCGGCGTGGCAGAAGAAAAGCAGTCTATGTTTGGCAGCAGCAAGATCCTGCGCGTCTGGCTGCCCTACAGCACCATTTCCGGGCGCATTATGGGGCAGTCGTGGCTTAACTCCATCACCGTTCGCGTGAACGAGGGCTACGACAGCGCGCTTGCTGAGCAGCAGATTGAGCGGCTGTTAACTTTGCGCCACGGGAAAAAAGATTTCTTCACCTGGAACATGGACGGGATCTTGAAAACGGCAGAAAAGACCACACGTACTCTACAGATGTTCCTGACGCTGGTGGCGGTGATCTCTTTAGTCGTCGGCGGTATTGGGGTGATGAATATCATGCTGGTGTCAGTCACGGAGCGTACGCGCGAGATTGGCATCCGTATGGCGGTGGGCGCCCGCGCCAGCGACGTGTTGCAGCAGTTTTTGATTGAGGCGGTGCTGGTGTGTCTGGTGGGCGGCGCGATGGGCATTGCGCTGTCGATGATGATTGCTTTCGCGCTCCAGCTCTTTTTACCCGGCTGGGAGATTGGTTTCTCGCCGCTGGCAATTCTCACCGCGTTTTTGTGCTCAACCTTTACCGGCATCCTGTTCGGCTGGCTACCGGCACGCAATGCGGCGCGGCTCGACCCGGTGGATGCCCTGGCGCGGGAATAGCCCGAAAATAAAAATGCCAGCCGATCGGGCTGGCATTTTGCCTGCAGGGTGTACACAATGAAACTAAGCGCTATGCAACCGCTTCAGCTTCTACGGGCACGATAAGACTGGCGTGATTGCCTTTTGGCCCCTGGTGTACATCGAACCGAACGGATTGCCCGGCTTTGAGCGTCCTGTAACCATCCATCTGAATGGTGGAATAGTGAGCGAAGATATCTTCGCCGCCGCCTTCAGGGCAGATGAAGCCAAACCCTTTGGCGTTGTTGAACCACTTAACAGTACCCATTTCCATGCTTCGACATCCTTCGTAAATCTTATAAATTAAGATGGAATGAACCGGTGGTGGAGTGGGGGCTGTTCAAAACCTCGCCAACTCACGCTTGTACAATTTAGATAAACGAAAGAAGCCGTCAAGCGTTTGGCGCTGGAGTTGGGACAATAATCAACCAAAATTTGAGGCAGTTAACGCTATTGCAGCGGTTTGTGACAGACATCGCGGATGACAGTAATAGATGATTGTTATCTAACTTCTGAGGTAGATTCAACGTGGTTATGCAAAATGGGTAAGACCAACGATTGGCTGGATTTTGACCAGCTGGCGGAAGATAAAGTGCGCGACGCGCTAAAACCGCCATCTATGTATAAAGTTATGTTAATGAACGATGATTACACGCCGATGGAATTTGTTATTGACGTGCTACAAAAGTTCTTTTCTTATGATGTAGAACGTGCAACGCAACTGATGCTTACCGTTCATTATCGAGGCAAAGCCATCTGCGGCATCTTTACGGCAGAAGTGGCGGAAACCAAAGTGGCGATGGTGAACGATTATGCGAGGGAGAACGAGCATCCGTTGCTGTGTACGCTGGAAAAAGCCTGATAAGGCATAAAATTGGGGGAGGTGCCTATGCTCAATCAAGAACTGGAACTCAGTTTAAACATGGCTTTCGCCAGAGCGCGTGAGCACCGACATGAGTTTATGACCGTCGAGCATTTACTGCTCGCACTGCTTAGCAACCCATCTGCCCGCGAAGCGCTGGAAGCCTGCTCCGTGGATCTGGTGGCGCTACGTCAGGAACTCGAGGCCTTCATCGAACAAACCACACCGGTGCTGCCAGCCAGTGAAGAAGAGCGCGACACGCAGCCGACGCTCAGCTTCCAGCGCGTGTTGCAGCGTGCGGTATTCCACGTCCAGTCTTCCGGGCGTAGCGAAGTGACTGGCGCGAACGTATTGGTCGCCATCTTCAGCGAGCAGGAGTCCCAGGCGGCTTATCTGCTGCGCAAACATGAAGTCAGCCGACTCGACGTGGTGAACTTTATCTCTCACGGTACGCGAAAAGACGAGCCGAATCAGGCATCCGATCCCGGCAACCAGATTAACAACACCGATGAGCAAGCAGGCGGGGAGGATCGTATGGAAAACTTCACCACCAACCTTAACCAGCTTGCTCGCGTGGGCGGTATCGACCCGCTGATTGGCCGCGACAAAGAGCTGGAGCGCGCAATCCAGGTGCTGTGTCGCCGCCGTAAAAACAACCCGCTGCTGGTGGGGGAATCCGGCGTCGGTAAAACGGCGATTGCCGAAGGCCTGGCCTGGCGGATCGTGCAGGGCGACGTGCCGGAAGTGATTGCCGATTGCACCATCTACTCGCTGGACATCGGCTCGCTGCTGGCGGGCACCAAATACCGCGGCGATTTTGAAAAACGCTTCAAGGCGCTGCTGAAACAGCTGGAGCAGGACACCAACAGTATCCTGTTTATCGATGAAATCCACACCATCATCGGTGCAGGTGCCGCCTCCGGTGGCCAGGTGGATGCCGCTAACCTGATCAAACCGCTGCTCTCCAGCGGCAAGATCCGCGTGATGGGCTCCACTACGTACCAGGAGTTCAGCAACATTTTCGAGAAAGACCGCGCGCTGGCGCGTCGCTTCCAGAAAATTGACGTCACTGAGCCGTCGGTTGACGAAACGGTGCAGATCATCAACGGCCTGAAAACCAAGTACGAAGCACACCACGACGTGCGTTATACCGCGAAAGCGGTGCGTGCGGCGGTGGAGCTGGCGGTGAAATACATCAACGATCGTCACCTGCCGGATAAAGCCATTGACGTGATTGATGAGGCAGGGGCGCGTGCGCGTCTGATGCCGGTCAGCAAGCGTAAGAAAACCGTTAACGTGGCTGATATCGAGTCCGTGGTGGCACGTATCGCGCGTATCCCTGAGAAGAGCGTTTCTCAGAGCGACCGCGACACGCTTCGCACCCTCGGCAATCGCCTGAAAATGCTGGTCTTTGGTCAGGATAAAGCCATTGAGGCCTTAACCGAAGCGATCAAGATGGCCCGCGCCGGGCTGGGGCATGACCATAAGCCTGTCGGCTCCTTCCTGTTCGCTGGCCCAACCGGCGTCGGGAAAACCGAGGTGACGGTGCAGCTCTCCAAAGCGCTGGGCATTGAGCTGCTGCGCTTTGATATGTCCGAGTATATGGAGCGTCACACCGTCAGCCGTCTGATTGGTGCGCCTCCGGGCTACGTGGGCTTTGATCAGGGCGGCCTGCTCACCGACGCGGTGATCAAGCATCCGCACGCGGTACTGCTGCTCGATGAAATCGAGAAAGCGCACCCGGACGTGTTCAACATCCTGCTGCAGGTGATGGACAACGGGACGCTGACCGATAACAACGGGCGCAAGGCGGACTTCCGCAACGTGGTGCTGGTGATGACCACCAACGCCGGGGTGCGCGAAACCGAGCGTAAATCCATCGGCCTGATCCACCAGGATAACAGCACAGATGCGATGGAGGAGATCAAGAAGATCTTCACGCCGGAGTTCCGTAACCGTCTGGACAACATTATCTGGTTCGATCACCTCTCTACCGAAGTGATCCATCAGGTGGTGGATAAGTTCATCGTCGAGCTGCAGGTTCAGCTGGATCAGAAAGGCGTGTCGCTGGAAGTCAGCCAGGAGGCCCGCAACTGGCTGGCCGAGAAAGGCTACGACCGTGCGATGGGCGCGCGTCCGATGGCGCGAGTGATTCAGGATAACCTGAAGAAACCGCTGGCGAACGAGCTGCTGTTTGGCTCGCTGGTGGACGGCGGCCAGGTCACCGTAGCGCTGGATCAGGCGAAGAATGAACTGACCTACGACTTCCAGAGTGCGGCGAAGCACAAGCCGGAAGCGGCTCACTGATTTAAAACGTCAGTCTTAAAAACCGGGTGAAAGCCCGGTTTTTTTATGGCCGGACAGAAGCCAGTTATATTGCGCGCGCATCTGCCTCCTTTTCTTTAAAAGGAGAGGACGAGGTGAGGGGGATATTTCTGGGGTGTGGATTATTGAGGTCTCTACACTTTTCACTTTCTGCATTTATGGGAAAACCCTTTTTTTAGCCTTGTCGTAAAGTATTGATTTCTGGTTGGGTTATTTAAACGCCGGAAAAAGGGGGTTAAGCAGGAATATTGCTTTTATTTTTCATAAACAATAGGATAAGTGCGTTCTCTTCCAGTTCACTGCCGTACAGGCAGCTTAGAAAACAGGAAGCTACAAACGCCTTTACTAATTTGCGTTCACTGCCGTACAGGCAGCTTAGAAAATTTTAAAAAGTTTTCCCGCATTCTTTTGTTTATGTTCACTGCCGTACAGGCAGCTTAGAAAGGTAATGAAAATCAACCGGGTCAGGTCCGTTGGTTCACTGCCGTACAGGCAGCTTAGAAAATGTAAATACCTTGGGTGCCGGAGTTAGCTGTGTTCACTGCCGTACAGGCAGCTTAGAAAGATACAGAACGCCCCGAAATAATATTCCATTAGTTCACTGCCGTACAGGCAGCTTAGAAAAACTGGAGAACTGCGCCCGAGAAAGAACCGGCGTTCACTGCCGTACAGGCAGCTTAGAAAGCACATCTTCGTCACTGCCTCGGCGAGGACTTGTTCACTGCCGTACAGGCAGCTTAGAAAGGTGACCTGATCATCTGCTGCCTGTTCGTTATGTTCACTGCCGTACAGGCAGCTTAGAAAGAGCTGGTTAATGACAGGCTTTGTCATGCAGTGTTCACTGCCGTACAGGCAGCTTAGAAAGGACGTGGCTCAATCCCCGTTGGAATTACGTTGTTCACTGCCGTACAGGCAGCTTAGAAAAATTGCCCACAACTCAATTGCAAGATGAATCATGTTCACTGCCGTACAGGCAGCTTAGAAAGGCCAACGTCGCTCGCGCCGTCGAGCTTGGTCGTTCACTGCCGTACAGGCAGCTTAGAAATCATTACCAGCGACATAATCGAGGGCCTGCTGGTTCACTGCCGTACAGGCAGCTTAGAAAGTATATGTCCATCTGTCTACTATCATCGATGTGTTCACTGCCGTACAGGCAGCTTAGAAAGATCTGATTCGAGATAGCGATGACCAGCTCAAGTTCACTGCCGTACAGGCAGCTTAGAAAAGGCAATCTGCGTGCGCACGGCGTCGCGTGAAGTTCACTGCCGTACAGGCAGCTTAGAAAAACGAGAGAACCAACCCATGATTTCTTCGCTTGTTCACTGCCGTACAGGCAGCTTAGAAAATCAGTGCGTATGATTCCATCTGAGACACTGAGTTCACTGCCGTACAGGCAGCTTAGAAAGAATTGCTTCAGAAATTTGTGGTTATGTTTTTGTTCACTGCCGTACAGGCAGCTTAGAAAGCGCAGGCGCGCCTCATTCTGGCGCTCGTCGTGTTCACTGCCGTACAGGCAGCTTAGAAATGGGGAAGGTTAGCCGAAATAATTCACAAGAATGTTCACTGCCGTACAGGCAGCTTAGAAAACGACAAAAAAGAGCACAGCAGACGGCACTGGGTTCACTGCCGTACAGGCAGCTTAGAAACACGCGCAGGAGGTCCGGGTCCGGGTCGGACAGTTCACTGCCGTACAGGCAGCTTAGAAATGGTTTTCAACAGTGGTGTTGGGCGCGGTATTGTTCACTGCCGTACAGGCAGCTTAGAAAATCCAGCGTAGCGCTGACGGTGCGGCATACGGCGTTCACTGCCGTACAGGCAGCTTAGAAAGGTGTGGGGCGACAGAGGTGAAGTTTGTAGAATGTTCACTGCCGTACAGGCAGCTTAGAAATCCATGCCACCCTGTGAAGAAAATCATTCGTGAGTTCACTGCCGTACAGGCAGCTTAGAAACATCGACAATCAGAAAAGGTTTTGCCGATGCTGGTTCACTGCCGTACAGGCAGCTTAGAAATCCCCAGTCCGCCCATGAAAAAGAAGACGTGTGACGTTCACTGCCGTACAGGCAGCTTAGAAAGTCTCGAAAGTGGTGTAAGGGGCATCCCGGAAGTTCACTGCCGTGCAGGCAGCTTAGAAATATTGGCGTTCCTAATTTGTCAGTAAGTCAGTGTTCACTGCCGTGCAGGCAGCTTAGAAAATCACCTTTCTGAGGCCATGGCAGGCACGACGGTTCACTGCCGTACAGGCAGCTTAGAAATGGCAGGGAACCGGAGCTGAAACGCTCGGCTTGTTCACTGCCGTACAGGCAGCTTAGAAATTAACTGCATCCCTCAACTAAAAACCGGGAAAGTTCACTGCCGTACAGGCAGCTTAGAAACGCGTCTGCCGTTGTTCAGTTGCCACGTCTTAGTTCACTGCCGTACAGGCAGTTTAGAAATTAATTGCGTATTCGCCGCGGCCTAATCCGTGAGTTCACTGCCGTACAGGCAGTTTAGAAATGGTACCGCCAGCTGGACACCGCGCTGCAGGCGTTCACTGCCGTACAGGCAGTTTAGAAATCCCGGGCGTCCTCCTCCGTGGCCGTGTCCGTGTTCACTGCCGTACAGGCAGCTTAGAAAAGTACGACAGCCACCCGATTGCCATATACGCAAGTTCACTGCCGTGCAGGCAGCTTAGAAACCTTAACCAGTACCGCCGAGGCGTCATCTTTCGGTTCACTGCCGTGCAGGTAGCTTAGAAATTTTAAATCTGGAAGGGTCTATGTCGCCTGAAGTTCACTGCCGTACAGGCAGCTGAGAAAAGTTGCCGAGCAATCGTCGCGACTGACGGCCAGTTCACTGCCGTACAGGCAGCTTAGAAAAGTATAGCCCGCTGTTGTTTCAGCGCCCAGACGTTCACTGTCGTACAGGCAGCTTATTAAAAATAAACCAGCCGACAGTGCGCCGCCCCGCTAGTTCACCGCCCTGCAAACAACCCGCAATCCATAAATATCTACAAACTCCCGACTGCAATTCATCACCCTAAATAATATATTCAATCAAGAAACTAATCATTTCTCTCAATATTATTCATCAACTCATCACACCCATCTAAAAACTAAAATATGTATATTTATTTTGTATGGATAATTTATTTATATGAATACCAATAATGATTAATAATAAAATTAAACAGTTGCGTGCAAAAATACCTGTCAGCATCACGACTTATTTGAAATAGATCACATCCAGGACCTACAAAATGCCGATACCATAAACGCCATTGATATTTCACTTGATGTATTTTATGTCGCAGCCAACTATTCCCCCCTCAGATTTGAAAACGATCCTTCATTCTAAACGTGCAAATATTTATTACCTGGAAAAATGCCGCATTCAGGTGAACGGCGGGCGGGTGGAATATGTCACGCAGGAAGGTAAAGAATCGTTTTACTGGAACATCCCCATTGCGAATACGACGGCGGTAATGCTGGGTATGGGGACGTCGGTCACCCAAATGGCCATGCGGGAATTTGCGCGGGCAGGGGTGATGGTGGGCTTTTGCGGTACGGACGGCACACCGCTTTATTCCGCTAACGAAGTGGATATTGATGTCTCCTGGTTATGCCCGCAAAGCGAATATCGACCCACTGCGTATCTCCAGAACTGGGTCTCGTTCTGGTTCAACGAAGAAAAACGGCTGCAGGCGGCAAAGCAGTTTCAAATGATTCGGCTTCAGCAAATAGAGAAACACTGGCTGGGCGCGAAAATGCAGCGCGAAGAGGCTTTCCAGCCTGACAAAACCCGGCTGCTGGCGTCTCTGGCACACGCCCGGGAGAGCATGTCGGACGCCGCCGATCATACCGCGTTGATGCTCAAAGAAGCGCTCCTCACCAAATCCCTCTATAAACAGGTCAGCCAGGCGGTCGGCTACGGTGATTTTAGTCGCGCAAAACGCGGTGGCGGTGTGGATATGGCTAACCGGTTTCTCGACCAGGGTAATTATCTGGCCTACGGGCTGGCGGCGGTCGCCGCGTGGGTGACGGGGATCCCGCACGGACTGGCGGTGATGCACGGCAAAACCCGTCGGGGCGGGCTGGTCTTCGATCTTGCGGATCTGATTAAAGATGCGCTGGTGATGCCCCAGGCGTTTATCGCGGCGATGCAGGGAGAAGACAACATGCAGTTTCGCCAGCGCTGTATCAACGCCTTTCAGCAGGCCGACGCGCTGGACGTCATGATCACGACGCTTCAGGAAACGGCTTGCTCACTGGCGGGTGTGGCAGAATGAACGTCCTGATTATCTCCCGCTGTACCAAACGCGCCCGTGAAATCAGCTGCCAGATTATTGACCAGTTTGCCGAACGCACCGGCGACGCGGCCTGGCAAACCCCCATAACCCTTGATGGCCTCAATACCCTGCGAAAATTATTGCGCAAACACGCGCGACGTAATACCGCGGTGGCCTGCCACTGGATTAAAAAAAGCGGTGAGACGAAATTGCTCTGGATCGTGGGCAACCTGCGCCGCTTCAACGCTCAGGGACGCGTGCCGACAAACCGCACGACGTCCAACGTGTTGAAAAGCGGAGCTGAACATCACTGGCACTGCGCAGAAAGTATTGCGCTGCTGGCCGCCATCGCCGGGCTGTTTCACGATTTTGGTAAGGCGGGAAAATGCTTTCAGCAGACCCTGACGGTTAAAAGTGATTATCGCTGCCAGCCTTATCGCCATGAATGGATTTCAGCCCGGCTGTTTCAGGGGTTTGCCGCAGGGCAGAGCGACGAGGCGTGGCTGGCATCGCTTGAGCACCTGAAGCCTGCCGACGAAACGCGAATGCTGAAAGCAATGCTCAAGGAGCCGCAGCTGACGGACGGCAGTCCGTTAAAGGGACTGCCTCCGCTGGCGAGGATCGTGACATGGCTGATCCTGTCTCATCACCGCCTGCCGCAATCCCTGCAATCCAGACCTAACCTTCAGTACTGTGACGGCTGGCTTGATCGTCAGCTGAATGTCCACTGGAACGCGCTCAATCACCAGATCAATGAGAAGCATAAGTGGCAAGCCAGCGATTTAAAAAGCGTCTGGACATTCCCCAAGGGTACGCCGTTTAAAAGCGCCGTCTGGCGTGAAAAAGCCAGGCAGATCGGCAGGCGTGCCCGCCATGCAGCGTCGTTACGCCAGTATGGCACGCTGGACAATCTGTTTACCGCACACCTTGCCCGTCTGTCATTGATGCTGGCCGATCACTTTTATTCTTCACAACCCCCCTGCGTCCAGTGGCAGGCGCAAGACCTTGATCTGTGGGCCAACAGCGATCGCGCCACCACTCAACTAAAACAAAAGCTGGATGAACACAACACAGGCGTGGCGCATCACGCTCTGCTGCTGGGGCGATCGCTGCCCTGGCTGCGGCGTTCGCTGCCCGCGATTGCGCGGCACAACACCTTTCGCGAGCGGGCGAAGGGCGAGCGGTTTCAGTGGCAGAACAGAGCCTGGGATGTCGCGTCGGCGCTGCGCGAACGCAGTGCAGCGCAGGGATTTTTTGGCATCAATATGGCGTCTACGGGCTGCGGTAAGACCTTCGCCAATGCCCGCATCATGTATGCCCTGGCGGATGAGCACGAAGGCTGCCGCTTCAGCATCGCACTGGGCCTGCGTACCCTGACGCTGCAAACCGGGCAGGCGCTGCGCGAACGTCTGAGACTGGATGAGGACACGCTTGCCGTGGTCACCGGTTCGGCTGCCGTGCGTGAACTTTATGAACGACAGCTTAAAGAGCAGAAAAAGCAGGAAGAGCCGGACGACAATAGCGCCAGCAACGAAGCTTTTTTCGCCAGCCATCAGTACGTTCACTATGAAGGCAGCGTGTGTCAGGGAATCACGCAACAATGGCTCTCTTCCGAGCCCGCGCTTAACCGGCTGGTGAGTGCCCCGGTGCTGGTCACCACCATCGATCATCTGATGCCTGCCACCGAAGGCATTCGCGGCGGCAGGCAGATCCCCGCGATGCTGCGCCTGATGACCAGCGATCTGGTGCTGGACGAGCCTGATGATTTTGATATTGACGACCTGCACGCGCTCTCCCGGCTGGTTAACTGGGCCGGGATGCTGGGTTCACGCGTGCTGCTCTCGTCTGCAACGCTGCCGCCCGCGCTGACGCAGGCCCTGTTCGAGGCCTATCGGGCGGGGCGGGAAGCGTATCAGCAGGCATGCGGTGAACCGAACAGGCCTGTGAATATTTGCTGCGCCTGGTTTGATGAATACGGCGCGCAGTCCCAGGATGTGGCTGAAAGCGGGATATTCCAGCAGGCGCACGCCCGGTTTGTCGCCGGGCGGTTGAAAAAGCTGCCCCAACAACCCGTTCTGCGCAGGGGGAAACTTGCCCGCGTCGAGCCTGAATCTCCCGACGTGCAGGCGGTGATTTCTGCGGTCGCGAAAACGCTGCATCAGTACATGCCTGAACTTCACCATGCTCACCACAGCGTGCATAACAGCGGCAAAACGGTTTCATTCGGCCTGATACGGCTGGCCAATATTAACCCGCTGGTGGCCGTGGCGCAGGCGCTGATGACCATGCCAGCACCGGAAAATACCTGCATCCACTACTGCGTGTATCACGGGCGGCACCCTCTGGTGGTGCGCTCGCATATTGAAGCCCGGCTGGACAGTGCCTTTACGCGCCACGATCCCGACAGTATCTGGCAGCTCCCCGAGGTGAAACAGGCGCTGGAATCGCCCTGTCAGCACCATCTGTTTGTGGTGCTTGCTACCTCCGTACTAGAAACTGGGTGCGATCTGTGTGCTGATTGGGGGATTATCGAACCCAGTTCCATGCGCTCGCTGATCCAGTTCGCGGGCCGTATTCAGCGCCATCGTCAGTTAGTGCCAGAGACTGAAAATCTGGTGATTCTGAACCGCAATATTAATGCACTGCGCGGGAAGCGTGTTGCGTACTGCAAGCCGGGTTTTGAAACGGAAAAACACGCGTTTAGCGATCATGATTTGCAGACGCTGCTGCCCGCGTCGGCGTATTGCGCCATTAATGCCATACCACGAATAACGGATGCCCTGGCGGATAACGCATTTGCCGCTCAGGAACACACCCGGCTGCGCGCCGCGCTGCTGGAATCTGCTGACAAGAACGAGGCCATCGCTGCCCACTGGTGGAGACTGCCGCTCACCTGGTGCGGCGAGCTGCAACGGCGCACGCCGTTTCGTCAATCGGCATCACAGGAAACGTTTTACCTGGGAATGCAAGAGGAAGACGACAAGCCCGCTTTTTGTCTGATACAGACCAACGGCGGCCTGAAAGATGCGGGGCGATTTGAACGCCAGGAGATTACGCTGGCCGCCGGCGTGGAGCCGTGGTTTGCAGTGGATTATCAGGCGATATTGCTGGCGCAGGCCGAGGCAAATCAGATGGCGCTGGAGGCGGTTTCAAAGCGATATGGGGAGATTACGGTGAGGGAATCAGAAGAGCAGTGGCGATATCACCCGATTCTGGGAGTGTTTCGCGCCCCCTGAAAGGGGCGCGAGCTGCTTGTACAGCAGTAGACGAAGCATTTAGGTGCTTCATATATTTCTAAACTATCTGCGCGATAGTTACGCGGGGAATTTTAGGGCAAGAGATCTAAAAAAGGTAGCAAAAAAGGAGATAATATAGACGCTTTATATAGGTGCTTTATATAGGAATGGAATTTGCTTTGCAAAAAGAGTACATTGCTCGCACTAGCAATCCACGGAAGCGTTTCTATGTTCAGATTAGCACTTAGATCTGGGATGATTTTTGGTATTTTGATGCTGCTTTTGTACTCCAAACAATTGTTTTAGTTGTTTTTATAAGTAATCCTTACTCAGGAGGGATTCGTGCTTCAAGGGAACTTATGTACTTTTATTGCTGAATATATTGCCGCACGACGGCAAACGAAGCTGGAAGCGTTTGATAAAGAAGCAGCAAAGGGTGACGAAGCGGATCGCGCAACTCTGGCAGGTGAACGCAGGGAGCTTGAGCTTCGCTATGAACCGCAGACGTGGCTCACCGATGCCGCACGACGAGCCGGGCAGATTAGCCTGGTCACCCATGCGGCGAAGTTCACGCACGGGGATTCGAAAAGCAGCAGCCTGTACAGTGAAACGACGCAGAAGGAAGGCTATCTCAGCAGCGCCGCGTTAGACGACGTCGAGCCGGATGCCGTCGGGAATGCCGCTGCGCTGGACGTCGCAAAGCTGCTGCAAACCCGCGTTGAAGGAGATTCACTCCTTGCCTGCCTGAAACGAGGTGACTATAGCCCGCTTGCCGCCTTCTCGAAGGATGCGACTCAACTCGATGAATGGATTATCGGTTTTTCACGTGCGCTCACGCCCGGTGAACCCACTTCGCACAAGCTGGCAAAGCAGAACTATTTCCCGGTGGGTGAGGATTACCATCTCCTCAGTCCTCTCTTTGCCACCTCGCTGGTGCATGCTTACCACCAGAAAATGATCGCGTTTCGTTTTGGTGACGATGTAAACGCCATCCGCAAAGCACGACGCGAGAAAACCTGGCATCCGCAGCCTCTTGTGCTCTTTCCTGAAAGCGCTGAAATGCATTTTGGCGGTACCAAGCCACAGAATATCTCCTATCTGAACAGCGTGCGCGGCGGGCGGGTCTGGCTGCTTTCGGCGCAGCCTCCGCAGTGGGAATTTGTATTCCAGCCGCCAGTAAATATACATTCGATTTTTGCTAAAGGCGGAGAGTTTGATCTCGCGGCACGTAGTACGGTTCGGTTGATGATCGAGGTAATCAAACGGCCAGGAAAAGATGTAACGATTCGCCGTGATCGGGAGCAATACGTCGAGGAACTTATCGATCTGTTATTTATGGTTTCTGGAAAACTTCAGCGTGAGGAGTGGCAAAACTGGACGCTCAACTGTCCTACGCTGGCAGCGCATCAACAACTCTGGCTCGATCCGTGGCGTACTAAAACTGACGAGGCATTTCGCCAGGAACGCGATAAAGATGACTGGCAGAAGAAAGTTGCAGAAGATTTTGCCGTATGGTTGAACGTCCGTTTGAGAAAAGCCTTCCCGGATGTCGGCCAGGTGGAAAAACGAGAATGGGCGACGCGCGAAAAGCTTCGTACCAATCTGCGTGAAACGGAAAAAATGCTCCGGGAGGCGCTGAAATGAGCACGCTGATCCTTTTACGCCACGTGCGCGTTGAAAACGCCAACGCCATTGCAGGCATCACTTACGGTTTTCCGGCCATCACCCACTTTTTAGGTTTCACCCACGCGCTGTCGCGCATCCTGACGCAAACGCACGGGTTGACGCTGGAAGGCTGTGCCGTTGTCAGCCACGGGCATCAGATCCACGCGCATACGTCTGGCCGCGACTATCAGTTTGCCCTGACGCGCAATCCGCTGACCCGCGAAGGCAAAACGGCCTCGTTCAACGAGGAGGGGCGGATGCATATGACCGTCTCCCTGCTGCTGGAGTGTCACGGTGAAATCGTTAACGGCGAATACGGCCAGCAGGCGCTGGCAGAGTTTCTGAAAGCGCGTTGCCCGACGCTGCGCCTGGCGGGCGGCATTATCGTCAGCATTAAAGATATTGCGGTTATGGATAAGCCGACGACAGATGAACAGCTGGCTTACCTGAAGTGGCAGCTGACGCCGGGCTTTGTCCTGCGCGATCGCAGCGCCTGGCTTGGCGAGCATCATCAGAGCCTGATTGAAGATAACCCGCAGGCCACCATGCTGGACGCCTGGCTCGATTTTGCCGCCCTGAAATTCCAGGCCGAAACGCCGGAAGAGGACGATATCCATGAAGGTGAATCAGCCGCCTGGCAGCGCGTTCCCAAACCCTGCCCGGGGTATCTGGTTCCGCTGATGACGGGTTACCAGCGCATTTCTGAACTCTACGCGCCGGGTGTGGTGACCCATGCCCGGGACGACCAGACGCCGTTTGCCTTTACCGAAGCGGTGTATGGCGTGGGCGAATGGTGTGGGCTGCACCGCATTTCGTCGCTGGAGGATATTTTCTGGCGCTACCACACCACGGAAACCGGCTACTACTGCCAGGGTGCCAACGCGCCGCAGGCAGCAAAACAACATTCATAAAAAGGACTATCACATGGCAAAGGCTCCAACTGCCGTTAAAACGGCTTCTGTACTGGCATTCGAACGCAAGCTGGCAACGTCAGACGCGGTAATGTATGCGGGGAACTGGCAAGGAACTGACTGGCAGCCAATCCGGCTTCAGGAAAAGGCGGTGCGCGGAACGATTTCCAATCGGCTGAAAAATGCGCTCCTTAACGACCCAACGAAACTGGATGCGGAAATCCAGAAAGCCAACCTGCAGCGCGTGGATGTGGCGGCGCTGCCGGCAGAGGCCGATACCCTCCAGGTGAGATTCACCCTGCGCGTGCTGGGCAACCTTTCTGTACCGTCGGTTTGTAACGATCGCACCTATCAGGATGCCCTGCAGCAGGTTATTGAAGGATACATTGCCGAGCATGGGTTTAGCGTGCTGGCCCACCGCTATGCCACCAATCTGGCGAACGGTCGCTTCCTGTGGCGTAACCGCATAGGCGCAGAAAAAATCGAGATTACGGTGAAGAAGGGGAGTGAGACCTGGACGTTCAACGCCCATGACTATCCGCTGCGGGATTTCACCACCCAGGATAATGCGCTGCAAACGCTTTCCCGGGAAATTGAGAAAGGACTGCGCGGTGAAAGCTTTGTCCTGCTCGAGGTCAGCGCTAATGTTCTGCTGGGGAACGGGCAGGAAGTGTTTCCATCGCAGGAGCTGGTGCTCGACAGCAACAGTGCCAAGAGCCGCCTGCTTTATCAGGTCGATAACGTTGCGGGTATGCACTCGCAGAAGATCGGCAATGCGGTCCGAACCATTGATACCTGGCATCCACGCGTTGACGAACTCGGCGCGATTGCCGTGGAGCCATACGGTTCAGTCACCAGTCGCGGTATTGCATGCCGCCAGCCGAAAGAGAAAACGGACTTTTATACGCTGCTGGATAACTGGGTGACGAAAGGGCACAAGCCAGAGGTAGAGCAGCAGCATTATGTGATGGCGATTTTGATCCGCGGCGGCGTGTTTGGCGAGAAGAGCGAATAAGGAGTCATGATGGATCACTACATTGAGATCCACGTACGGCCCGATCCCGAGTTTCATGAAGAGATGCTGATGGCGGCACTCTTTGCAAAACTTCACCGGGCGTTAGGCGCGCGGGGAAAGGGCGATATTGGCGTGAGCTTTCCGTTGCATAACCTTAAGCCAGGCACCTGCCTTCGTCTGCACGGCAGTGCGCCCGCGCTGCAGGCGCTGGAGTCGACAGCGTGGCGAAAAGGGCTGACGGACTATTGCCATTGTTCGGACGTGCGCCCGATTCCTGCGGGAGTGAGCTGGCGCTGCGTGAGCCGCGTGCAGGTGAAAAGCAGCCCGGAGCGGTTACTGCGTCGTTCGGTCAAAAAAGGCTGGCTGACGGAGGAAGAGGCCCGGCTGCGGCTGCCGGGCATGAGCGAACAGCAGACCGATTTGCCGTGGCTCACTTTGCGCAGCCTGTCCACGGGGCAGACGTTCCGTCTGTTTATACGCCATGGTGAGATCGGCAATACGCCCGTTTCGGGGACGTTTTCCACCTACGGATTAAGTGGCACAGCGACCATCCCGTGGTTTTAAGCTGCCAGATATCCGATAAAACCCTGTAAAAAAATAAGGCCGGGAAAACCCGGCCTTATTTCATATTCATCTGCCATTACAGGCGAAAACGATTAGCGACTACGGAAGACAATGCGGCCTTTGCTCAGGTCGTACGGGGTCAGTTCAACAGTCACTTTGTCGCCCGTTAAAATGCGGATGTAGTTTTTGCGCATTTTACCGGAGATGTGCGCAGTTACCACGTGACCGTTTTCCAGCTCTACGCGAAACATGGTATTAGGCAACGTATCAAGTACGGTACCCTGCATTTCAATATTGTCTTCTTTGGCCATCTAATCCTCTGGGGTATCACTACCAAGTTTTGAACCGGCAAGATAATGCCGAAATTCATCAATTAAGTAAAGAATTGCGCGTTTAAAACGCAGCAAAACAGTCTCAGCGTATTGCCCAGGCGTCACGGTACAACCGAACAGGAAGCGCATTCGTAAAGGGGAGACAACAGGATAAACGTCAGGACGTTATCTGAAGCGGGGGTCCCAAACGGCGGCGGGGCAACAGGCAGAACCTATTCTGCGGCGTAATTATAACACCCTCATAAAAAATGTGCGGAAAACATTTAGGCTCCGGGCATAAAGAGTGTTCGGGGTAGCCAAAAATCGCGCGGGAGCGTCTCCTGACGGCAGGTATCCAGGTGTTCAATGTAATGGCGACGGAGGATTTCAACCGCGCCCAGCGAGGCGGTATGGTCGTTAAGTACCTGACAATCCATTAGCTTTCCGCCGCGCCCGGCAAATTCCTCACAAAAAACCAGCAGCGCCGTTTTGGATGCGTTTACGGCGCGGGAGAACATCGATTCACCGCAGAACAGCGTGCCCTGAGCAACGCCGTACATGCCGCCAATCAGTTCGCCGCCCTCATTCCAGACCTCGATTGAATGCGCATAGCCAAGCTCATGCAGTTGATGGTAAGCGGTAATAATGTCGCGCGTGATCCACGTGCCTTCATGACGATCTTCGGCGCAACCTTCAATCACCTGGCCAAAGGCGTGGTTCAGGGTGACGCGATATGTTGACCTGGCGTGAAAACGTTTCATGCTGCGGCTCAGGTGAAACTGCGCGGGCCACAGCACGGCACGGGGATCGGGCGACCACCATAAAATGGGATCGCCGGGGGAAAACCACGGGAAAATGCCGCGCTGGTACGCCATCAACAGCCGCGCCGGGCTGAGATCGCCGCCCAGGGCCAGCAGCCCGTTAGGCTCACGTAGCGCGCCCTCCGGGGAGGGGAACGCAATATTATGACGAGAAAGCTGGACCAGGCGCATGACAGCAGAACTCCAGTACGCGAGTAGGATCGGTACAATATTAGTCTACAGACGTTGTTTAAACTGGTAGTAGCGACCCTGTTTCGCCAACAATTCTGCGTGACTACCTTGCTCAATAATGTGTCCGTTGTCCATCACAATTATCCGATCAAAGCTCGCCAGGCCGCGCAGACGGTGGGTGACCATCAGCACGGTTTTGCCTTCCATGACGTTTGCCAGTAAATCAAGAATTTGGCTCTCGGTGGTGGCATCCAGCCCCTCGGTGGGTTCATCGAGCAGCATCAGCGGCGCATCGTGCAGCAGCGCGCGTGCAATCGCCAGACGGCGCAACTCGCCGCCGGAGAGCTGACGTCCGCCTTCTCCGAGCCAGCTGTTTAACCCCTCGTCTTCGAGCAGTTTATGCAGCCCGACCTGCTCCAGCATCGCACGCAGCGCGTCGTCGGATGCCTGAGGGGCCGCCAGAAGCAGGTTATCGCGAAGCGTAGCGCTAAACAGATGTACGCGCTGTGGCACAACGCTGACGGTCCGACGTAAGCTCTGCTCGCTAAAGTCGACCAGCGGCGTGGCGTTAAGCTGAATGTGACCCTGCTGCGGATCCCAGGCGCGCGTTAACAGCTGTAAAAGGGTCGATTTACCGCAGCCGGTACGCCCAAGAATGGCAATACGCTGGCCCGCCTTCACCGAAAGGTTAATGCCTTCCAGCGCATTCTGCGCCTGGTTGTCGTAGGCGAAGGTGACATCGCTGAGCGTCAGAGAAACCTGGTCGGGCACGGCAGTCTGTTCTGAGGTGAACGTAACCTGCGGATCCTGCTCAGCGATCTCCGTAATGCGCAGGGCAGAGGCGATAACCTGGCCGAGATGCTGAAACGCCCCCGTAACCGGGGCCAGCGCTTCGAAAGCCGCCAGCGCACAGAACACAAAGAGGGCAATCAGCGCACCGGGCTGGGTATTGCCGCCCACGCCGCCCGAGGCCATCCACAGCATAGCGATGACCGCCACGCCGCCGATTAACATCATCACAGCCTGTGAGAAGGCGGTCAGCTCCGACTGGCGGCGCTGGGCTTCGTGCCAGTTCAGCTCGGTGCTTTCCATGCGCGCGCGGTAGCGTTTGCTGGCACCAAAGATGGTGAGTTCGGCCTGACCCTGCAGCCAGGCGGTCAGCTCCTGACGGTACTCTCCACGCAGGCGCGTCAGGTTTTCGCCGGTGGACTTACCGGCACGATAAAACAGCGGCGGCAGGACAATCAGCGTCAGCAGCATGATCCCGCCGAGCGTCAGGGCAATCGGAACATCGAGAACGCACAGCCCCAGAGTGACCACCACAATCACCACAAACGCGCCGACGATCGGGGAAATCACCCGCAGGTACAGATGGTCCAGCGTATCGACATCCGCCACCACGCGGTTAAGCAGTTCGCCCTGACGAAAACGGGCCAGCCCGGCAGGGGAGAGGGGCAGCAGTTTGCTGAAGGTGTAGATACGCAGGTGCTGAAGCACGCGGAACGTCGCATCGTGGCTGACCAGACGCTCAAAATAACGCCCGGCAGTACGGGTAATGGCGGTGCCACGGACGCCCGCTGCCGGAAGCATGTAGTTAAAACTGTATAAGCCAGCGAAACCCGCGACGGCGGAGGCAGACAAGAACCAGCCGGACAGTGTGAGCAGACCAATGCTGGCAAGCAGGGTCACGATGGCGAGGATTATCCCCAGCGTCAGCATCCATTTGTGGCGTTTATACAGTGCGAGGTAAGGTAACAGGGCGCGCATCAGATATCCTCCTGACGGTTCGCCAGCAGAGTGGCAAACGCCCCCTGCGAAGCAACAAGAGAGGCGTAATCGCCTTGTTCCACGAGTTGACCGTTTTCCATAACCCAGATCTGATCCCACTCGGCAATCCCTTCCAGCTGGTGCGTAACCATCAGGGTGGTTTGCTGCACGGACGCGGCATTCAGGGCCGCCATCACGCGCTGTTCACTGTGTGCATCCAGGCTGGCGGCAGGTTCATCCAGCAGCATTAGCTGGCAGGGATTCAGTAACGCACGGGCAACCGCAATGCGCTGCGCCTGACCAACGGATAGCCCGGCGGACTGATCGCCGACCACCGTGTCTACGCCCTGCGGGAGCAACGGCAGAAACTCGCTGACCCAGGCGCGATCCAGCACCGACTGCAGCTCATCTTCACGGGCATCCGGGCGCGCCAGAAGCACATTTTCGCGAAGCGTAGAGGCAGGCAGTTGCGGGTTTTGACCGACCCAGCTCAGCTGTTTGCGCCAGGCGTCGGGGTCCAGATCGCGCAGCTCGGTTTTGTTGATTTGCAGCGAGCCGGTATAGGCCATAAACCCGGCCAGGGCGTTCAGCAGGGAGCTTTTCCCGGAACCACTGATCCCGACCAGAACCACACGTTGCCCGGCTTGCAAAGTAAAGTCCAGCGGGCCTGCCAGAACGTTGCCCTCGGGGGACAGGACGCAAAACTGACGCGCTTCGATGGTCACCGGCTCTTTGGCATTCAGCGTGATTTCACCGCGCTCCGGATGCGCCAGCGGCGTCTCCATGAAGGTTTTCAGGCTATCGGCTGCGCCTACCGCCTGCGCTTTGGCATGATAAAAGGTGCCGAGATCGCGAAGCGGCTGGAAAAATTCCGGTGCCAGGATCAGGGCGAGGAAACCGGCGGAAAGGGTGACCGCCGTGCCGTAATGGCCGAAATCCAGGGCACCGAGGTAGGAGAAGCCGAAGTAAACCGCCACCAGGGCAATCGACAGCGAGGTAAAGAACTCAAGCACACCGGACGAAAGAAACGCCAGACGGAGCACTTCCATGGTGCGCTGGCGAAAATCCTGCGAGGCCAGACGAATGTTCTCGGTTTCTGCTTCACCCCGCCCAAAGACGCGCAACGTTTCCATGCCGCGCAGGCGGTCAAGGAAATGGCCGCTTAAACGGCCCAGTGCGAGGAAGTTACGGCGGTTGGCATCCGCAGCGCCCATTCCGACCATTGCCATGAACAGCGGGATCAGCGGGGCGGTGCCCAGCAGAATCAGTGCCGCGACCCAGTTAATCGGGAATATCGTGATAACGATAAGCAAGGGTACGAAAACAGCCAGCGCCATCTGGGGAAGGTAGCGGGCATAGTAGTCGTGCATATCGTCAATCTGTTCCAGGATCAGCGTCGCCCAGCTACCGGCAGGCTTACCCTGGATCCACGCAGGGCCAGCTTCCTGAAGGCGATCCAGCACCTGACGGCGTATCGCATAGCGAATTTGCTGCCCGGCGTGGAAGCCGACGCGCTCGCGCAGCCAGACCACCCACGCGCGCAGGACAAAAACCAGCACCAGAACGACAAACGGCATCAGCAGCGCTTCGCGCGGGATGTTCTCCATGATCATATGGTTGAGAATGCGGGCCAGCAGCCATGCCTGGGCAACAATCAACAGACCGCTGATTAGCCCCAGAACGCGGGAAAACATAAGCCAGCGGCGGGAAAGAACGCTTTGCTGTTTTAGCCAGCGGGTTAATTCTTGTTGACGGTTTTTTTCCATTGCGTACTTTGCAGGTGACGTTATAAGAAATTAGACACCAGCATGTTACACGCGGGGCAAAATAAAGGCGACCAGTGGCCGCCTTTATTTACGTTTGTTACTGACTTGTAAAGATTATTTGGCCTGCTCAGCCAGTCCGTCCAGATAGCGTTCGGCGTCCAGCGCGGCCATGCAGCCGGTGCCCGCAGAGGTGATCGCCTGGCGGTAAATATGGTCCATCACATCGCCTGCAGCGAACACGCCCGGGATGCTGGTCTGGGTCGCGTTGCCGTGAATACCAGACTGAACCTTGATGTAGCCGTTTTCCAGCGCCAGTTGACCTTCGAAGATGCCGGTGTTCGGGCTGTGACCGATTGCCACAAACAGACCCGCCACGTCCAGGGATTCGATGTTATCCGCGTTCTGGGTATCGCGCAGACGCAGGCCGGATACGCCCATCTGATCGCCGGTGACCTCTTCCAGCGTGCGGTTGGTGTGCAGCACGATGTTGCCGCTCGCCACTTTATCCATCAGACGTTTGATCAGGATCTTCTCCGCGCGGAAGGTTTCACGACGGTGGATCAGGTGAACCTCTGAGGCGATGTTCGCCAGATACAGCGCTTCTTCTACCGCCGTGTTGCCACCGCCAATGACCGCCACTTTCTGATTACGATAGAAGAAACCATCGCAGGTTGCGCAGGCAGACACGCCGCGGCCTTTAAACGCTTCTTCAGACGGCAGGCCGAGGTAGCGGGCAGATGCGCCGGTCGCGATGATCAGCGCGTCGCAGGTGTATTCGCCGCTGTCGCCCGTCAGGCGGAACGGACGGTTCTGCAGATCGACTTTGTTGATATGGTCGAAGAGAATTTCAGTTTCGAACTTGGCCGCATGCTCGTGCATACGCTCCATCAGCAGCGGCCCGGTCAGGTCGTTCGGGTCGCCTGGCCAGTTTTCGACTTCGGTCGTGGTGGTCAACTGACCGCCTTTTTCCATGCCGGTGATTAATACCGGCTGCAGGTTAGCGCGTGCAGCGTAGACCGCTGCGGTATATCCCGCAGGTCCAGAGCCAAGGATTAGCAGCTTACTGTGTTTAGCCGTGCCCATGAGATCCCCATTGTTGTTGGCAGACGTTTGGCTGGATTGTAGGGAATTTGTTGCCGTAAAAAAAGAGCACAGCAGTTTTGATACCGATATGTGCAATAGCCACGAGCGATGGAAGTGGCGCTATAACATAACGCTTCATCTGTGAATCCGCTCGTTTATAAGACAATAAAATGAGGATTAATACCCTGCCGTAATGAATATCCGGCATGTTGTACTAAAAATCGATGTTTTGCTTTGACAATCCCCTGCGCTTTTGCGAAAACATTCAAGGAAGAAAAAAAACCGCGTTAACTGCTTGTCGCATAGACATGCACGTAAATGCCATTTTTACCGGGTCAGTGAAATCTACGCATGGCGTGGACAGACGCCATACGTGATGTCGGTGACGGCCTTCGGGCAACGGTCTTCTTACCATCAGAACCCGAATCTGCGTCGCGTCTAATACATAACCAGGCGATGTGATAAACAACGGGTACAGGCTCTGAACAGTGATGTGCACAGGGTCCAGGCAGGAGTAGGGAAGGAATACAGAGAGACAATAATAATGGTAGATAGCAAGAAGCGCCCTGGCAAAGATCTCGACCGTATCGATCGTAACATTCTTAATGAATTGCAAAAGGATGGGCGTATTTCCAACGTCGAGCTTTCAAAACGTGTGGGACTTTCCCCGACGCCGTGCCTCGAGCGTGTGCGCCGACTGGAAAGACAGGGTTTTATTCAGGGCTATACGGCTCTGCTGAACCCGCATTATCTGGATGCCTCACTTCTGGTATTTGTTGAGATTACTCTGAATCGTGGCGCACCGGATGTGTTTGAGCAATTTAACTCCGCTGTACAAAAACTTGAAGAGATTCAAGAGTGTCACCTGGTTTCCGGTGATTTCGACTACCTGTTGAAAACCCGTGTGCCTGATATGTCCGCCTACCGTAAGCTGCTGGGTGAAACCCTGCTGCGTCTGCCAGGCGTGAACGACACCCGTACCTACGTGGTGATGGAAGAGGTCAAACAGAGTAATCGTCTGGTTATTAAGACCCGCTAACACGGAACAGGTGCATTATCAGCGTAGTTTGATTACACTCCTGTTAATCCATACAGCAACAGTGCCGGGGATACCCGGCGCTGTTGTCCGTTTTAGCAAACAGGCAGGATATGCCTGATACCTGGAGAGCCTTTCTTGAGCCAGGAATACACTGAAGACAAAGAAGTCACACTATCGAAGCTAAGCAGCGGACGTCGTCTCCTTGAGGCGTTACTGATTGTTATTGCCCTTTTTGCCGTCTGGCTGATGGCAGCGTTACTGAGTTTCAATCCTTCCGATCCCAGCTGGTCGCAAACCGCCTGGCATGAGCCTATCCATAATTTAGGCGGCGTTCCCGGTGCCTGGCTTGCTGACACGCTCTTTTTCATTTTCGGTGTGATGGCGTACACCATTCCCGTCATTATTATTGGCGGATGCTGGTTTGCATGGCGTCACCGTCAGAACGACGACTACATCGACTATTTTGCGGTTTCACTGCGCCTGATAGGGGCGCTGGCGCTGATCCTGACCTCCTGTGGTCTGGCGGCCATTAACGCCGATGATATCTGGTACTTTGCTTCCGGCGGGGTGATTGGCAGCCTGTTAAGCTCCGCCTTGCAACCGATGCTTCACAGCAGCGGCGGCACGCTGGCGTTGCTTTGCATCTGGGCCGCCGGTTTGACGCTGTTCACCGGCTGGTCGTGGGTGAGCATCGCCGAGAAGATTGGCAGCTTTATCCTGACGGTTCTCACTTTTGCCAGCAACCGTACCCGCCGCGATGATACGTGGGTGGATGAAGACGAATATGAAGATGACTATGAGGATGACGATGCACCCGTTGAGCGTCGTGAATCCCGCCGTGCGCGCATTCTGCGCGGTGCGCTGGCGCGTCGTCAGCGCGTAGCGGAAAAATTTGCCAACCCGCTTGGCCGTAAAACGGATGCGGCGCTTTTCTCCGGCAAACGTATGGATGAAGAGGATCGGGTTGAGTACCGCGCCGGGGGCAGCGCCGTTGACCCGGATGACGTTCTTTTCTCAGGGCATCGCGCAACGCCAGACGATTATGACGAGTACGATCCGCTTATGAGCGGTCACTCTGTCACGGAGCCGGTTGCCGCTGCTGCCGCGGCGACAACCGCTGCGCAGGCTTATGCTGCACCGGCTGATGCAGTCATGCCGTCCGCGGCTGTACCCGCGCCGGATTCTGTGATTCAGCAGCCGCAGGTTGCCTGGCAAACCGCGCCTGGCGTCCACACGCCGGAACCGACTATTGCGCCGGAGCCGGAAAGCTATGTGCCCGTGCAGCAGGAGCCGTGGCAGCAGCCTTATCAGCCAGAGCCTGCTTACGCTCCGCAAGAGTATCCGCACTACGAGCAGCCGGTGGCCCAGCCGTATCATGAACCTGCGCCTGAGCCAGTGGAACCTGCCCAGCCGTATGCTGCGCCTGAGCCGGTTGAACCCGTGCAGCCGTATGTCGCTCCTGCGCCAGAACCGGAACCAGTGGAAGAGGCGAAACCGTCTCGTCCGCCAATGTATTACTTTGAAGAGGTTGAAGAGCGCCGCGCCCGCGAACGCGAGCAGCTGGCGGCCTGGTATCAACCTGTGCCGGAACCGGCGCAGCCAACGTCATCACCTGCACCGTCTGTTTCCGTACCACCGGTCGACCCAACGCCAGCCGTTGCGCCAGTGGCTGAAAGCGTTAAACAGGCGACGGCTGCCGCCGCCGCAGCGGCACCGGTATTTGGCCTGGCCGGAGGCGCACCGCGTCCTCAGGTAAAAGAGGGCATTGGTCCACAGCTGCCTCGCCCTAACCGCGTGCGCGTACCTACTCGACGCGAGCTGGCCTCCTACGGTATCAAGCTGCCTTCTCAGCGCATGGCGGAAGAGAAAGCGCGCGAGGCTGACTACGAAGATGATGGCGATGAGCTGCATCAGGATGAGCTGGCTCGCCAGTTCGCCGCACAGCAGAATCAGCGTTACGGTGACGAATATCAGCACGATGTGCAGACTACCGAAGACGATGACGATGCCGCAGAGGCAGAATTAGCACGTCAGTTTGCGGCCACGCAGCAGCAGCGCTACTCCGGTGAGCAGCCGTCTGGCGCAAATCCGTTCTCGCTTTCGGATTTCGAATTCTCGCCGATGAAAGATCTGGTGGATGATGGCCCGAGCGAACCGCTGTTTACGCCGAGCGTCATGCCGGAAGCGGAACCCGTTCGTCAGCAACCGGCTCCACAGGCTTATGCACAGCCGCAGCAGCCGGCTCCGCAGACTTATGCGCAGCCGCAGCAGCCGGCTCCACAGGCTTATGCGCAGCCGCAGCAGCCCGCTCCGCAGGCTTATGCACAACCGCAGCAGCCGCAGTTCCAGCAGCCACCGGCACAGCCGCAGGAGAGCCTCATTCATCCGCTGCTGATGCGTAACGGCGACAGCCGTCCGCTGCAGCGTCCGAGCACGCCGCTGCCGTCTCTGGATCTGTTAACGCCGCCACCGGCAGAAGTCGAGCCAGTCGATACTTTTGCGCTGGAGCAGATGGCCCGTCTGGTGGAAGCTCGCCTCGCGGACTTCCGCATCAAGGCCGATGTGGTGAACTACTCACCGGGTCCGGTGATCACCCGCTTCGAGCTGAATCTGGCCCCGGGCGTTAAGGCGGCACGGATTTCAAACCTGTCCCGTGACCTGGCGCGTTCGCTGTCGACGGTTGCGGTGCGTGTGGTTGAAGTGATCCCAGGCAAGCCGTACGTCGGGCTTGAACTGCCGAATAAAAAGCGCCAGACCGTTTACCTGCGCGAAGTGCTGGATAACACCAAGTTCCGTGACAACCCATCCCCGCTCACCGTGGTGCTGGGCAAAGATATCGCGGGCGACCCGGTGGTCGCCGATCTGGCGAAAATGCCGCACCTGCTGGTTGCGGGTACCACCGGTTCCGGTAAATCCGTCGGCGTGAACGCCATGATCCTGAGCATGCTCTACAAAGCACAGCCGGAAGACGTGCGCTTCATTATGATCGACCCGAAAATGCTGGAACTCTCCGTCTACGAAGGTATTCCGCATCTGCTGACCGAAGTTGTGACCGACATGAAAGATGCTGCCAACGCGCTGCGCTGGAGCGTCAATGAGATGGAACGTCGCTACAAACTGATGTCGGCGCTGGGCGTGCGTAATCTGGCGGGCTATAACGAGAAAATCGCCGAGGCGGCACGCATGGGCCGTCCGATCCCGGACCCTTACTGGAAGCCGGGTGACAGCATGGATGCGCAGCATCCTGTACTGGAAAAACTGCCTTACATCGTGGTGCTGGTGGACGAGTTCGCCGATCTGATGATGACCGTGGGTAAGAAAGTCGAAGAGTTGATTGCTCGCCTGGCGCAGAAAGCGCGTGCGGCCGGTATTCACCTCGTTCTGGCGACCCAGCGTCCGTCCGTTGACGTTATTACCGGGCTTATCAAAGCGAACATCCCGACCCGTATTGCGTTTACCGTCTCCAGTAAAATTGACTCGCGTACCATCCTCGATCAGGGCGGCGCAGAGTCATTGCTGGGTATGGGTGACATGCTGTACTCCGGCCCGAACTCGACCTCTCCGGTGCGCGTACACGGCGCATTTGTCCGCGATCAGGAAGTGCACGCGGTTGTTCAGGACTGGAAGGCCCGCGGTCGTCCGCAATACGTGGATGGCATTACCAACGACACCGAAAGCGAAGGCGGCGGTGGCGGGTTTGACGGTGGCGAGGAGCTGGATCCGTTATTCGATCAGGCGGTTAATTTCGTCACCGAAAAACGCAAGGCCTCTATTTCCGGCGTGCAGCGTCAGTTCCGTATCGGCTATAACCGCGCGGCGCGCATCATCGAGCAGATGGAAGCGCAGGGGATTGTCAGCGAGCAGGGGCATAATGGTAACCGTGAGGTGCTGGCTCCGCCGCCGTTTGAATGATCCTTCGAGATTGCAAAGAAGGGTAAATCAGTCAAAATTAAGCATATTCTTCTGTCACCTGCCTGCGGGCAGGTCCAGAATAGAAACGGAACCCGCTTCGGGACGACGTATTTTAAGGAATAAGAATGAAAAAAATCGCAATCGCCTGTGCATTACTTACCAGTTTTGTTGCCAGCAGCGTCTGGGCTGATGCCGCCAGCGACCTTAAAAGCCGCCTGGATAAAGTGAGCAGCTTCCACGCCAGCTTTACCCAAAAAGTTACAGACGGCAGCGGCAACGCGGTGCAGGAAGGCCAGGGAGATTTATGGGTAAAACGCCCTAATCTGTTCAACTGGCATATGACACAGCCGGATGAAAGCATCCTTGTGTCTGACGGCAAAACGCTGTGGTTCTATAACCCGTTTGTTGAGCAGGCTACCGCGACCTGGCTGAAAGACGCCACGGGCAACACGCCGTTCATGCTGATTGCCCGTAACCAGGCCAGCGACTGGCAGCAGTACAATATCAAACAGACCGGTGACGAGTTTGTTCTGACGCCAAAAGGCAACAACGGTAACCTGAAACAGTTCACCATCAACGTGAGCAGCAACGGGACCATTAATCAGTTCGGTGCAGTTGAGCAAGACGATCAGCGCAGCAGCTATCAGCTCAAATCACAGCAAAACGGCGCTGTCGATGCATCGAAATTCACCTTTACCCCGCCGCAGGGCGTAACGGTGGACGACCAACGTAAGTAAGAGGCATGAGTGGGCAACCTGTCGCTCGATTTTTCAGATAACGCGTTTCAACCTCTGGCCGCGCGTATGCGGCCAGAAAATTTAGCGCAGTACATCGGCCAGCAGCATCTGCTGGCTGCGGGAAAACCCTTGCCGCGCGCCATTGAGGCCGGGCATCTGCACTCCATGATCCTCTGGGGGCCGCCGGGAACCGGTAAAACCACCCTCGCAGAAGTGATTGCCCGCTACGCTAACGCGGACGTTGAACGTATCTCCGCCGTCACCTCCGGCGTGAAGGAGATCCGCGAGGCTATCGAACGCGCGCGGCAGAATCGCAACGCCGGGCGGCGTACCATTCTTTTTGTCGACGAAGTCCATCGCTTCAACAAAAGCCAGCAGGATGCTTTCCTGCCGCACATTGAAGATGGCACCATCTTCTTCATTGGTGCGACCACCGAAAACCCGTCGTTTGAACTCAATTCAGCGCTGCTTTCCCGGGCGCGTGTCTATCTGCTTAAATCGCTGACGACCGAGGATATTGAGCACGTCCTGACGCAGGCCATGAGCGATAAAGTGCGCGGCTACGGCGGACAGGATATCGTTCTGCCTGACGAAACGCGTCTGGCGATAGCGCAGCTGGTGAACGGCGATGCGCGCCGGGCACTCAATACGCTGGAAATGATGGCCGATATGGCCGAAGTTGACGATGCCGGCAAGCGCGTGCTGAAACCTGAACTGCTCACTGAAATTGCGGGTGAGCGCAGCGCGCGGTTCGATAATAAAGGCGATCGTTTTTACGATCTTATCTCGGCGCTGCATAAATCCGTGCGCGGCAGCGCGCCGGATGCAGCGCTGTACTGGTATGCGCGCATTATCACCGCCGGTGGCGATCCGCTTTACGTGGCGCGTCGCTGCCTGGCTATTGCCTCGGAAGATGTTGGCAATGCCGATCCGCGTGCGATGCAGGTGGCGCTTTCCGCATGGGATTGTTTCACCCGCGTCGGGCCTGCTGAAGGCGAGCGCGCCATTGCCCAGGCGATTGTTTATCTTGCCTGCGCCCCGAAAAGCAACGCCGTCTATACCGCCTTTAAAGCGGCTATGGCCGACGCGCGCGAGCGCCCGGATTACGATGTCCCGGTTCATCTGCGCAACGCCCCGACCAAACTGATGAAAGAGATGGGTTACGGGCAGGCGTACCGCTACGCCCACGATGAACCCAACGCCTATGCTGCCGGAGAGGAGTATTTTCCGCAGGAGATGGCACAAACTCGCTACTATCAGCCGACAAACAGAGGTCTTGAGGGCAAGATTGGCGAAAAGCTCGCCTGGCTTGCCGGACAGGATCAAAATAGCCCTATAAAACGCTACCGTTAGCGCTAACGTTGCGGTAATGTTGGCAATCTATACCCGTTATACTTCAAGTTGCATGTGCGTTGGCTGCGCTTGCTCACCCCAGTCACATAGTTTTCTATGCTCCTGGGGAATTCGCTCGCTTGCCGCCTTCCTGCAACTCGAATTATTTAGGGTAATACCTTGTGGCCGCAGGCTGTGGTCACTTTTCCTCTTTTAATTCGATAAGCACAGGATAAGCATGCTCGATCCCAATCTGCTGCGTAATGAGCCAGACGCAGTCGCTGAAAAACTGGCACGCCGGGGCTTTAAGCTGGATGTAGATAAGCTGCGCGCTCTCGAAGAGCGTCGTAAAGTTCTGCAGGTACAAACTGAAAATCTGCAGGCAGAGCGTAATTCTCGATCGAAATCCATCGGCCAGGCGAAAGCGCGCGGGGAAGACATTGAGCCATTACGCCTGGAAGTGAACAAACTGGGTGAAGAACTGGATCAGGCGAAAGCCGAGCTTGACGTTCTTCTGGCCGAAATTCGCGATATTGCGCTGGCGATCCCGAACATTCCTGACGACAGCGCGCCTGTGGGTAAAGACGAAAACGACAACGTTGAAGTGAAACGCTGGGGTACGCCTCGCGAGTTCGACTTCGAGGTTCGCGATCACGTTACGCTGGGAGAAATGCACGCGGGGCTGGACTTTGCGGCCGCGGTTAAGCTGACCGGCTCACGCTTTGTGGTGATGAAAGGCCAGATTGCCCATCTGCACCGCGCGCTGGCGCAATTCATGCTGGATCTGCACACTGAACAGCACGGCTACAGTGAAACCTACGTCCCGTATCTGGTTAACCACGATACGCTGTACGGTACGGGCCAGCTGCCGAAATTTGCCGGCGATCTGTTCCATACCCGTCCGCTGGACGAAGAAGCGGACAGCAGCAACTACGCGCTGATCCCGACGGCGGAAGTGCCGCTGACCAACCTGGTACGCGATGAGATCATCGACGAAGACGATCTGCCGATCAAACTGACCGCGCACTCTCCGTGCTTCCGTTCTGAAGCGGGTTCTTACGGTCGCGATACCCGCGGTCTGATCCGTATGCACCAGTTCGATAAAGTCGAGATGGTGCAGATCGTGCGTCCGGAAGACTCCATGGACGCGCTGGAAGAGATGACCGGCCACGCGGAGAAAGTGCTGGAGCTGCTCGGCCTGCCGTACCGCCGTATGGCGCTCTGCACGGGCGACATGGGCTTTGGTGCCTGTAAAACCTTCGACCTTGAAGTCTGGGTGCCTGCGCAGAATACCTACCGTGAAATATCCTCCTGCTCTAACGTCTGGGATTTCCAGGCGCGCCGTATGCAGGCACGCTGCCGCAACAAATCCGACAAGAAAACCCGTCTGGTTCACACCCTGAACGGTTCGGGTCTGGCTGTAGGCCGTACGCTGGTTGCCGTGCTGGAAAACTACCAGCAGGCGGACGGTCGTATTGAGATCCCGGAAGTGCTGCGCCCGTATATGAAAGGCCAGCAGTACATCGGCTAACGAAAGCCGTCGTGTAAAAAGCGCCTCCCGGCGCTTTTTTTATGCCCCTCGTTTGATACTAAGCAATAACCCCTCCCTCTAAAGTAGTAATACTTCGGTAGATGATATTTAGCGTAACTCGCTGAAAACGAAGTACTTCGTTATAAATAAAAATATACAGCGGCTGGGGCCGCCTCTCTTTTCTTTGTGAGCAACCAAAGTGAGTTTTTATGAAAATCAAAGCGCCTGATGCATTAATGGCTGCCGAGGTCACTCGCCGTGGGTTAATGAAAACCACGGCAATAGGCGGCCTGGCCGTTGCCAGCAGCGCCTTCACGCTCCCTTTTTCTCGTCTGGCTTCGGCGGCGGATGCACTGTCTCCGTCTGCTGCCCAGGAAAAAGTGGTGTGGAGCGCTTGTACCGTGAACTGCGGAAGCCGCTGTCCACTGCGTATGCATGTGGTGGACGGTGAAATCAAATATGTCGAAACCGATAACACCGGGGATGACAACTACGAAGGGTTACACCAGGTCCGTGCCTGCCTGCGCGGGCGCTCTATGCGCCGTCGGGTCTATAACCCGGACCGTCTGAAGTATCCGATGAAGCGCGTAGGCAAGCGCGGGGAAGGGAAGTTCGAGCGCATCAGCTGGGACGAAGCCTACGACATCATCGCGACCACGATGCAGCGGTTGATTAAAGACTACGGCAATGAGTCCATCTACCTGAACTACGGTACGGGCACGCTGGGCGGCACCATGACCCGTTCATGGCCACCTGGAAAAACGCTTGTCGCCCGCCTGATGAACTGCTGTGGCGGTTATCTTAACCATTACGGCGACTACTCTTCAGCGCAGATCGCTGCGGGGCTTAACTACACCTACGGCGGCTGGGCCGACGGCAACAGCCCGTCCGATATCGAAAACAGCAAGCTGGTCGTACTGTTCGGTAATAACCCCGGCGAGACGCGCATGAGCGGCGGTGGGGTAACCTACTATCTTGAGCAGGCGCGCGCTAAATCAAACGCCCGAATGATCATCATCGATCCGCGCTACACCGATACCGGGGCAGGGCGAGAAGATGAATGGATCCCTATTCGTCCGGGCACCGATGCGGCACTGGTCAACGCCCTGGCGTGGGTGATGATCACCGAAAATCTGGTCGATCAGCCTTTCCTCGATAAATACTGCGTCGGCTACGATGAGAAAACCTTGCCTGCCAGCGCGCCGGCCAACGGTCACTATAAAGCCTATATTCTCGGCCAGGGCAGCGACGGCGTGGCGAAAACGCCGGAGTGGGCTTCCACTATCACTGGTATTCCGGCTGAGCGCATTGTTCAACTGGCGCGCGAAATCGGCTCGGCGAAACCGGCCTATATCAGCCAGGGCTGGGGGCCGCAGCGTCACGCCAACGGTGAAATCGCCACCCGCGCGATCTCTATGCTGTCGATTCTGACGGGCAACGTCGGTATTCACGGCGGTAACTCCGGCGCGCGTGAAGGCTCTTATGAAGTGCCGTTTGAACGTATGCCCATGCTGGACAACCCGGTGCAGACCAGCATCTCCATGTTTATGTGGACCGATGCCATTGAGCGTGGCCCGGAAATGACCGCCCTGCGCGACGGTGTGCGGGGCAAAGACAAGCTGGACGTGCCGATCAAGATGATCTGGAACTACGCCGGAAACTGTCTGATTAACCAGCACTCTGAGATCAACCGCACGCACGAGATCCTGCAGGACGACAAGAAGTGCGAAATGATTGTGGTGATCGACTGCCACATGACCTCGTCGGTGAAATATGCCGACATTCTGCTGCCGGACTGCACCGCCTCCGAGCAGATGGACTTCGCGCTGGACGCCTCATGCGGCAACATGTCCTACGTGATCTTCACCGACCAGGCCATCAAGCCGCGCTTCGAGTGCAAAACCATCTATGAGATGACTACCGGGCTGGCGAAACGTCTGGGCGTGGAGCAGCAGTTTACCGAAGGGCGTACTCAGGAAGGGTGGATGCGCCACCTGCATGAACTCTCCCGCCAGGCCATCCCGGACCTGCCTGACTTCGACACCTTCCGCAAGCAGGGGATGTACAAGCAGCGCGACCCGGAAGGGCACCATGTGGCTTACAAAGCCTTCCGTGAAGATCCGCAGGCGAATCCGCTGACCACGCCGTCGGGCAAAATTGAAATTTACTCTGAAGAACTGGCCAAAATTGCCTCCACCTGGGAGCTGCCGGACGGGGATGTTATCGATCCGCTGCCTGTCTATACGCCTGGATTCGAAAATTATAACGATCCGCTGACGGAGAAATTCCCGCTGCAGCTGACGGGCTTCCATTACAAAGCCCGCGTTCACTCCACCTATGGCAACGTTGACGTTCTGAAAGCCGCCTGCCGTCAGGAGATGTGGATCAACCCGATGGATGCTAAAGCGCGTGGCATCAGCAACGGCGACCGCGTGCGCATCTTCAATGGCCGCGGTGAGGTGCACATTGAGGCCAAAGTCACACCGCGCATGATGCCTGGCGTTGTCGCGCTGGGGGAAGGGGCCTGGTATAGCCCGGATGCAAACCGCATAGACCAGGCAGGCAGTATTAACGTACTGACCACGCAGCGCCCGTCGCCGCTGGCGAAAGGCAACCCGTCCCACACGAACCTTGTTCAGGTTGAAAAGGTGTAAGGAGTAACCGATGACAACCCAGTATGGATTTTTTATTGATTCGAGTCGGTGCACCGGGTGCAAAACCTGCGAGCTGGCCTGTAAAGACTACAAAAACCTCACCCCGGACGTCAGCTTCCGCCGTATCTACGAATACGCGGGCGGCGACTGGCAGGAGGATAACGGCGTCTGGCACCAGAACGTCTTCGCCTACTATCTGTCCATTGCCTGTAACCACTGCGAAGATCCGGCCTGTACCAAGGTCTGCCCGAGCGGTGCGATGCACAAGCGTGAGGACGGTTTTGTGGTGGTGGACGAAGATGTCTGTATCGGCTGCCGCTACTGCCACATGGCCTGCCCGTACGGCGCACCGCAGTACAACGCCGCCAAAGGGCACATGACCAAGTGCGACGGTTGCCATACCCGCGTGGCGGACGGCAAAAAGCCGATCTGCGTCGAGTCCTGCCCGCTGCGCGCGCTGGACTTTGGCCCGATTGAGGAGCTGCGTAAAAAGCACGGCCAGCTGGCGGCAGTTGCGCCGCTGCCATCCGCGCACTTCACCAGGCCGAGCATTGTGATTAAACCTAACGCCAACAGCCGCCCGACCGGGGATACCACCGGCTACCTGGCAAACCCGAAGGAGGTGTGAGATGGGAAGTGGATGGCATGAATGGCCGCTGATGATCTTCACGGTCTTTGGGCAGTGCGTGGCGGGCGGGTTTATCGTGCTCGCGCTGGCGATGTTAAAGGGCAATCTGAATGCCGAACAGCAGCAGCGTCTGGTACTCAGCATGTTTGGCCTGTGGGTGCTGATGGGGATTGGCTTCATCGCCTCTACGCTGCACCTGGGTTCGCCGATGCGCGCCTTTAACTCCCTGAACCGCGTGGGTGCCTCTTCGCTCAGTAACGAGATTGCCAGCGGGGCGATCTTCTTTGCCGTCGGCGGCCTTGGCTGGCTGCTCGCGGCGCTGAAAAAGCTCCCAGCAGGGCTGCGTAGCCTGTGGCTTATCGTGACGATGGTGCTCGGCGTTGTGTTCGTCTGGATGATGGTGCGGGTGTATAACACCATCGACACCGTGCCGACGTGGTACAGCGTGTGGACGCCGATGAGCTTCTTCCTGACGATGTTTATCGGCGGGCCGATCCTGGGCTTCCTGCTGCTACGTGTGGCGGGCGTCGATGGCTGGGCTATGCGCCTTCTGCCGGCGGTTTCGCTGCTGGCGCTGGTGGTCAGTGCGATGGTCGCCCTGATGCAGGGCGCTGAGCTGGCAACCATTCACAGCTCCATTCAGCAGGCGTCCGCGCTGGTGCCGAATTACGGCACGCTGATGGCCTGTCGTCTGGCGTTGCTGGTGGTTGCGTGCGTATGCTGGATTGCGCCTCAGCTGAAAGGCTATCAGCCTGCGCTGCCGTTGTTGTCGCTGGCCTTCGTGCTGGTGCTGGCAGGGGAACTCATTGGTCGTGGCGTCTTCTACGGTTTGCATATGACCGTGGGTATGGCTATCGCCAGTTAACCATACTCTTCGTTATAAAAAGCCGGGACAGCGTGCCTAATGCTGGTCACTTAAGGTGACCAGCATTTTTTCTCGCCGGATTTTTCTGGGCTTTTGCTCTTATTTCCCGGGGGTAACTTCGGTCTCTTCTTCCCGGTAATACCAGCCATTTTGCTTTTTCATACAACGTCCTTAACTCGCCCGGCATCTTACCCGGTGAAGCCCAGGGTAACGTTATCAGCAGCCTGGTGATTTCACTTACTGAGCCGCTAAAGCTCAGCTGATAAGGCAGATAATCGCCTTTCAGTTCGAACGCCATCCTTACCATCTGGTACCTCACCAGATTGTAAGTCAGCAGCACACCCCATAACTCCTGCCGCACCAGCTCCGGCAACCTGCTGCGTAACGTCCAGCGGCTGTCCAGCATCCCCTGTTTCGCTTCCCGGTAACCCAGTTCAATTTCCCACCGGTGGCGATATAACTCACTGATATCATTGCCCGGATAGCGATTCTGGTCTGTCAGGGATGTCAGGACCTGTCTTTCCCTGCCGTCAACCGTTCGGGTCAGCAACCTTGCCGTGAACCGTTCGGGGAGCGCAGGCCACTGTTTCTGGGCCTGCGGGCTGGTTTTCAGTTCCACAAGTTCGTCGCCACGTCCCAGTTTGCGCACGACTTCATATTGTGTGTTTTTTTTCAGCGGCAGAAGCCAGTGGCGTTTTTCTCCTGACGTCTGCCAGTGATGAAGCAGTCCCGGGGAGTAAAATCCCTTATCAAACAGTGTGATACTTGTATCCGGTGCTTTCTCTGCCAGCTGCGCTGCCAGCCGCATTTCGCTGACGTTTTCGCTGTCAAAGGCGCTGGCGTTAATCAGATGACTGCTGAGCTCCATCAGGCAGACCATCCGGACCTGCGGATAGCCACCGGGACCGTTGCTCCCGGCAGGTCTGCTGAAGGCTGCGCTGTTTTCCGGCGTGTCTGGTGTACGCCAGACGACACCATCCACGGCAAACAGGTTCAGGCCGTGCCATTTCGGATGGGCCGCCTGTTCATTCCAGTGCTGCTGCGTAATGCTGAACAGCTCCCGCACGGCATCTTCCCCGAGCGTTTTCCGGCGCTGAATGACTGAGCTGCGGGCGGTGAAGGGTTCACCGGTCCTGTCAGTGATATCCATCAGATTCACGATTTCGGTCATGGGACGATTGCAGAAGATGGACATGCCAACGACAAGCCAGATCATGGATTCAAGAGGCAGCTTGCGTTTACGGAGCGTGACAGTATCAGTCAGCGTTAACGCCTTCTGAATGAATTCAGCGGGAATGAGATCTGAGAGGCTGCGTGCGTGCTCAGGGGAGGTGACATTAATAATGCCAAGTGCCTGTGAAAGTTCCATTTAAAAAGGGTCCATGCAGAAACATGAACCCTTTTTACACCAGCCACCGGATCGGTCAACTGATCCTTAAATGATCGGCATTAGGACAGCGTGCCCGGCTTTTCATTTTTCAATCATGAAATTTTTCGACTGTCGTTTGGCTTCGATTTTAGCCATAAATAAATAAAAACAAATACATAATAAAAATTTATAACTCGCCCGGCATGGGCTGGATGAGTTTTTTAAATCGACGAGGAACATATTGTGCGAGCGGCCTGAAACGGTGGATTGACTTTGTTTTTGCCAGTGGCATGATGCGCACGAAATCTGAACTTCCTCACGGTTTTTAATCCATGACCACCTATACCCGGCCAGTGCTCCTGTTGCTCTGTGGCCTGCTTTTGTTGACCCTGGCGATCGCCGTGTTAAACACGCTCGTCCCGCTTTGGCTCGCCCATGAAAACTTACCGACCTGGCAGGTGGGTATGGTTAGCTCGTCCTTTTTTACAGGTAACCTGCTCGGTACGCTGCTTACCGGCAGCCTGATAAAGCGCGTGGGATTTAACCGCAGCTACTATCTGGCCTCGCTGATTTTCGCCGCCGGATGCGCCGGACTGGGCCTGATGGTCGGCTTCTGGAGCTGGATGGCCTGGCGCTTTATCGCGGGCGTCGGCTGCGCGATGATCTGGGTGGTGGTGGAAAGCGCCCTGATGTGCAGCGGCACCTCGCGCAACCGTGGACGCCTGCTGGCGGCCTACATGATGGTCTATTACATCGGTACCGTGCTGGGGCAACTGATGGTCAGCAAACTGCCGACCGATCTGGTGAGCGTCCTGCCGTGGGTGACGGGCATGGTCCTGGCTGCGATCCTGCCGCTGTTGTTCACCCGCATCGTGAACCAGCACAGTGAACATCAGGAAGCCACGCACGTCTGGCCGATGCTCAGATTGCGCCAGGCGCGTCTGGGCGTGAACGGCTGTATCATCTCCGGTATTGTGCTTGGCTCGCTCTATGGCCTGATGCCGCTTTATCTTAACCATCAGGGCGTCAGCGACTCCGGCATTGGATTCTGGATGGCGGTGATGGTCAGCGCAGGTATCGTCGGGCAATGGCCTGTTGGTCGCCTGGCCGATCGCTTTGGCCGTTTGCTGGTTCTGCGCGTGCAGGTCTTCGTGGTTATCATGGGATGCCTGGCGATGCTCAGCAACGCCGCGATGGCGCCCGCACTGTTTATCCTGGGCGCAGCGGGCTTTACTCTCTATCCGGTGGCGATGGCCTGGGCCTGTGAAAAGGTCGAGCATCACCAGCTGGTGGCGATGAACCAGGCGCTGCTGCTGAGCTACACCATCGGCAGTTTATTAGGGCCAACCTTTACCGCCATGCTGATGCAAAATTATTCTGACAACCTGTTGTTTATTATGATCGCCAGCGTGTCGTTTATTTACCTGCTCATGCTTTTGCGAAAAGTGGGAGAGCACCCGACGCCGGTTGCGCATGCCTGATGAAATAAAAGCCTGTCGATGACGGGCTTTTTTGTCTCCATCACATATCAGAGTTTTACGCATTGTGTGTTTATTGCGCCAGGCGATAATTCAGGTGAGTTCTATCACTAAAAGGCAGCCATCATGTCTACTCGTCGTCTTACCACTACTGCCCTGGCCGTAGTGTTGTCTTTAACCTTTGCCAGTGCGCCGGTTATGGCCAACCCCGGAAACGGGAATGGAAATGGTCACGGTAATGGGCAAGGCAATAGCGGCAACCATGGGAACGGTAATTCCGGCAACCATGGCAATAAGCACAATAACGATAACCAAAAACCGGGGAAATCGAATAAGAGCGTGAGTGATGATGTCGACGCCCGCGTGAGCTTCGATCATGCCCGTCATCTGGCGTTGAACTACGGTTTGACGGGTTATGATTCACTGCCGCCGGGCATTGCAAAGAACCTCGCACGCGGTAAACCGCTGCCTCCGGGCATTGCGAAAAAAACGGTACCCGCCTCTATGCTCGGCCAGCTTCCGTCTTATCCCGGATATGAATGGCGGGTGGTGGGGGACGACCTGGTCTTAATTGCGCTCAGCACGGCCATCGTCACGACCATTATTAACGGCGTATTTAAATAGAATACAAAAAGGCCCGGTTTAACCGGGCCTTTTATTAATACATCACCTTGTGACCGTACTGCTCAAGAATACCTTTGACGCGCTCCATGGTCTCTTTCTTCGGCGGCTTAACGCCATCGAGCTTATACTCTTCGCCCATCGCCACCCACTTATGTTTACCCAGCTCGTGATAGGGCAGCAGCTCAATTTTCTCGACGTTGCCCATGTCGCGGGTAAATTCGCCCAGACGATGCGCGGAGTCGTCGTCATCTGACCAGCCCGGCACCACCACATAGCGGATCCAGGTTTTAATGCCTTTGCCCGAGATGTATTTCGCAAACTCCAGCGTACGGTGGTTGGAGACGCCCACCAGGTTCTGGTGGATCTCGTCGTTCATCTGTTTGAGATCGAGCATCACAAGATCGGTCACTTCAAGCAGTTCATCAATGACCGGATCGTAACGGCGCACAAAGCCATTGGTATCGAGGCAGGTGTGAATGCCTTCTTTGCGGCAGGCGCGGAACCAGTCACGCACGAACTCTGCCTGCAGGATCGCCTCGCCGCCGGATGCGGTCACGCCGCCGCCGGACGCGTTCATAAAGTGGCGGTAGGTCACGACCTCTTTCATTAAATCTTCTACGGTGACTTCTTTTCCGCCGTGGGTATCCCACGTATCGCGGTTGTGGCAGTACAGGCAGCGCATCAGGCAGCCCTGGAAGAAGGTAATAAAGCGGATCCCTGGGCCATCGACGGTGCCACAGGATTCAAAGGAGTGAATGCGACCAATAGTTGACATTGCGGTGATATCTCCGAATTTGGCCCATCCGGGGGCCTATGTAGTTGCACAGCTCAAAGGCTATGTCGAGTCTGTTTTGGCTGTTATCCATTAAGTATAGATAGCGGACAAAAGAGACTGATGAAGCGAGGGTGTTAAAAAGGCCCCACTTGCGTGGAGCCTTTATTGTACGCCTTTTAACGCGTGATTTCAGTCAAATCCAGTTACATGGACTGAGTGAAAGTACGGGTGATAACGTCCTGCTGCTGTTCTTTAGTCAGGGAGTTAAAACGTACTGCGTAGCCAGATACGCGGATGGTCAGCTGAGGATATTTCTCAGGGTGTTCCATTGCGTCGAGCAGCATTTCACGGTTCATCACGTTCACGTTCAGGTGCTGACCGCCTTCGATGGACGCTTCGTGGTGGAAGTAACCATCCATCAGACCTGCGAGGTTGGTTTTACGCACTTCGTCGTCTTTACCCAGCGCGTTTGGCACGATGGAGAAGGTATAAGAGATACCATCTTTCGCATAAGCAAACGGCAGTTTAGCAACGGAGGTCAGAGAGGCAACAGCACCTTTCTGGTCACGACCGTGCATTGGGTTAGCACCTGGGCCGAATGGCGCGCCAGCACGACGACCGTCTGGGGTGTTACCGGTTTTCTTACCATACACAACGTTAGAGGTGATGGTCAGAACAGACTGAGTCGGGATAGCGTTACGGTAAGTAGTCAGTTTCTGAATTTTCTTCATGAAACGTTCTACCAGGTCAACCGCCATGTCATCAACGCGAGAGTCGTTGTTACCAAACTGCGGATATTCGCCTTCGATTTCGAAGTCGACAGCCAGACCGTCTTCGTCACGAATTGGTTTAACTTTCGCATATTTGATTGCAGACAGGGAGTCAGCTGCAACAGACAGACCTGCGATACCACATGCCATGGTGCGAACAACGTCACGGTCGTGCAGTGCCATCAGAGAGGCTTCGTAGCTGTACTTGTCGTGCATGTAGTGGATAACGTTCAGGGCAGTCACGTACTGCTTAGCCAGCCAGTCCATGAAGTGATCCATGCGTTCCATCACTTCGTCGAAGTTCAGCACGTCGCCTTTGATTGGCACAGACTTAGGACCAACCTGCATTTTCAGTTTTTCATCAACGCCGCCGTTGATTGCGTACAGCATGGTTTTCGCCAGGTTTGCACGCGCACCGAAGAACTGCATTTGCTTACCAACAACCATTGGGCTTACGCAGCAAGCGATAGCGTAGTCGTCGTTGTTGAAGTCCGGACGCATCAGGTCATCGTTCTCGTACTGCAGAGAAGAGGTGTCGATGGACACTTTAGCGGCGAATTTCTTGAAGTTCAGAGGCAGTTTTTCAGACCACAGAACGGTGATGTTCGGCTCCGGAGAAGGACCCATGGTGTACAGGGTGTTCAGGAAGCGGAAGCTGTTTTTGGTTACCAGGGTACGGCCATCAACGCCCATACCGCCGATAGATTCGGTTGCCCAGATTGGGTCACCAGAGAACAGCTCATCATATTCTGGGGTACGCAGGAAGCGAACCATACGCAGTTTCATGACCAGGTGGTCAATCATTTCCTGAGCGTCTTGCTCGGTGATTTTGCCAGCTTTGATGTCGCGTTCGATGTATGCATCCAGGAAGGTGGATACACGGCCGAAGGACATGGCTGCACCGTTCTGAGACTTAACTGCGGCCAGGTAGCCGAAGTAGGTCCACTGGATAGCTTCCTGAGCGTTAGTCGCAGGACCAGAGATATCGCAGCCGTATTTCGCTGCCATTTCTTTGATCTGACCCAGTGCACGATGCTGTTCAGCAATCTCTTCGCGCAGACGGATAGTCGCTTCCAGGTTTACGCCGTTTTCCAGATCAGACTGCAGGGAAACAAACTGCGCGTATTTGTCTTTCATCAGGAAGTCGATACCGTACAGCGCAACGCGACGGTAGTCACCGATGATACGGCCACGGCCATACGCATCTGGCAGACCGGTCAGAACGCCAGACTTACGGCAGTTCAGAATGTCTTTGGTGTAAACATCGAATACGCCCTGGTTGTGGGTTTTGCGGTATTCGGTGAAGATTTTTTTCAGCATTGGGTCCAGCTCGCGGTTATACGCTTTGCAGGAACCTTCAACCATTTTGATACCACCGAACGGGATAATCGCACGTTTCAGTGGCGCTTCAGTTTGCAGACCAACGATTTTCTCAAGGGCTTTGTTGATGTAGCCAGCATCGTGAGAAGTGATGGTGGAAGCAACGGAGGTGTCAAAATCAACTGGCGCATGAGTGCGGTTTTCCAGTTTAACGCCTTCCATTACGCTGTCCCACAGCTTGGTGGTCGCGTCAGTTGCGCCAGCCAGGAAGGATTCGTCACCTTCATACGGGGTATAGTTTTTCTGAATGAAGTCACGGACGTTTACTTCATTCTGCCAGTCACCTTTAGTAAAACCTTCCCAGGCTGTGGCTAACTTTTCATTAAGCTCGGACATGTAACACCTACCTTCTTAAGTGGATTTTTTATTTACTGCCTGAGGAAACCATTAATGATGGTCGCCGCCACGCAGGTAAATGACCCAGTATGTCAACCCAACTAATAAACCCCCACCGATAATGTTCCCTATAGTGACTGGGATCAGGTTATCAGTAATGAAATTCATAATAGTCAGGTGAGAGAAACTATCCGGGGTTGAACCAACTGCAGTCCAAAACTCCGGGCTCGCAAAGTTGCGGATTACGATACCCATCGGGATCATAAACATGTTCGCGATACTGTGCTCAAAGCCGCTGGCAACAAACATCGCAACCGGCAGAACCATAATCATGGCTTTGTCCATCAGGCTACGACCCGAGTAGCTCATCCATACAGCCAGGCAGACCATCAGGTTAGCCAGGATGCCGAGAGCAACGGCTTCGATAAATGTGTGATGCATTTTGTGGTCGGCGGTTTGCAGGACGTTCAAGCCCCAGCCGCCGTTGGCGGTCATGTACTCGCCAGAGAGCCACATCAACAGAACAAAGAGCAGACAGCCAATCAGGTTGCCAACGTATACGTTAAGCCAGTTGATTGCCAGTTGACCCCAGGTAATTCGTCCGCTGGCTTTCGCCACAACAATTAGCACCGTCGAGGTGAAGAGGTCGGCGCCGCAGATGACGCAGAGGATAAGACCCAGTGAGAAGCAGATACCGCCAATCAGTTTGGCTATGCCGAAAGGCATGGCAGCAGTACCGGTAGTGGCAGTGATGTAGAAGACGAAGGCGATTGAGATGAACACACCGGCCGTGATCGCCAGATAGAACGTCTTCATCGGGTGCTTCGTTGCTTTATAGACGCCCGCTTCCTCGGCAACTTTTGCCATCGCAGCAGGGAGTAAAAGATCAAAAGGGTTGTCAGCTTTCACACTAACTCTCTCTTTATTAAGTCGGCGACGAGATACTAACAAAGCATTATAGAAGAGAAATTGATATAGATCATATCTCGCCTGGCTTATAGGCCCGCTATGTGTACGGTTTTACAACAAAAGCGGAGTAAGTATTTGATTATCCGTATAAAAATAAATTTTAAAAGTTACAAAAAGAGTTGAGTTTTTTTGGTTCACCTCCTCTGAAACAGTTAATTAAAATGGAGTATTTGCCATAATAAGTAACAGTAATACCCAGGTAAGTATTCATATATTTACCCGTATTTAACTTAATTATTACATTCAAACATCATTGCTTATAAAATAAAAAACGGGGCAATGAAATTGCCCCGTAATATAGCCCAGACGACAGAATACGCCTACTGCTAATAATGTTATATGCGCTTATTTTGACCAGTACGCCGCTTTGGCTTTCTGCAGCTTCTCATAGGCTTTCAACAGCGACTGATGCGCAGGGAAGGCGTGAAGATCGCTGTCGACAGCCTGCAAACCGTAGAATGGCTCTTCACCGCTCAGCGCCGCGCTGGCCGCTTCAACCGCCTCTGCGCCGTACATACGCACGAAGGCATTAAGATATTGCAGCGGCTCGCGGTCTTCTTCCTGAGAGAGCAGCAGCAGCGTCTGCAGGCAACGGTAGTAATTGGTGCGCTCGGCAGAGAATACGGACTGGTTGAATTCCATGGTCCACTCCGTCCACGCAAGAGCCTGATCCAGATCGCCGCCCGCCAGCGCCAGCATTGCCTTCAGCTCGCCAATGCGCAGGGTATACCAGCCGTTGTCTTTTCCGGTTGCCAGACCCAGCAGTTCACGCACGCGGGTAAAGTCATCGTGACCTTCTTCGTCCAGTTGGGCGATCAGGTTCAGATAATCTTCTTTCTCCCACTCGCTGCCCGGCAGGGACAGCAGCGTTTCACGCAGGTGTGCGCCCATGCTGTTATTTGCCAGCCACAGATCTTCTGCCGGATAGATGTCGGACATGCCCGGAACAATAATGCGGCACGCGTAAACGCTCAGGTGTTCGTAATCCGCGATGTAAACGTCCTGGTCTTCCGCTTTAAAGATGGCCATCAGGGTGGCGAACTCTTCTTCCGTGGTGCCGGCAAAGCTCCAGTCCACGAACGGATAGTCTGCGTCCTGCTTAAACATATCCCAGGAGATAAGACCGCTGGAGTCGATGAAGTGCGTTTCGAGGTTAGTGTGCTCGGCCACTTCTTCGTCATCAAAGGTAGGCGGCGTGAACACGTCCAGATCTTTCAGGCTACGGCCCTGCAGCAGCTCGGTTACCGTACGCTCCAGCGCCACGCCGAAGTCCGGGTGAGCACCGAAGGAGGCGAAGCAGGTTCCGTTTGCCGGGTTAAACAGCACCACGCAGATAACCGGATACTTTCCGCCCAGCGAGCCATCGTAGGCAAAGATAGGGAAACCTTCCGCTTCGAGTTTGGCGATGGATTCCACCACGCCCGGATAACGCGCCAGCACATCGGCCGGGATTTCAGGCAGGCTGATAGATTCGGCAATAATGCGGTTTTTAATATGGCGTTCAAACACTTCAGACAGACCCTGAACGCGCGCTTCGTTGCGGGTGTTCCCGGCGGACATCCCGTTGGATACGTACAGGTTGCCGATGATGTTCATCGGAATATAGACGGTCTGTTCATCCGACTGGCGGGTGAACGGCAGGGCGCAGATCCCACGCTCTTCATTACCTGACTGCAGATCGATCAGCATGCTGGCGGTCAGTTCGTTTTCCGGATCGTAAAACGCACGCAGGCGCGCATCCAGAATGCCTTCCGGCAGTGCGTCGTCTTCGGTCAGCGGGAACCATTTTTCGTTCGGATAGTGTACGAACGGGCCATTGGCAATGGTTTCGCCCAGCCAGAAATCGGCGAAAAAGTAGTTGGTCGACAGACGTTCAAAATACTCACCCAGCGCAGAGGCCAGTGCCGCTTTTTTGGTCGCACCTTTACCGTTGGTAAAGCACAGCGCACAGTCTTTGTCGCGAATATGGACGGACCAGACGTGAGGCACCGGGTTCAGCCAGGAGGCTTCTTCGATATTAAAGCCCAGGTCGGTCAGTTTCTGCTGGAAGCGAGCGATGGAATCTTCCAGAGCGGCGTCTTTGCCGGGGATAAACGTTTGAGTCATGGCGTTCACTTTTATCGTACGTAAAGCGCGCAATGATACGGGTTTTGCGTGACGGGTGCTATCTTCGGCGAAAATAAAAGGCTGGACTATGCTTAGAGTCAGTAACCTACTGTTAAGGCATAGAAAAATGAAAGCATTTGATCTCCAGCGGATGGCGTTTGATAAAGTTCCTCCCGAGTTTTTAGGCGAAGTGGCGCTGCGCAGCCTCTATACCTTCGTGTTGGTCTTTCTGTTTCTCAAAATCACTGGCCGTCGCGGCGTCCGCCAGATGTCGCTCTTTGAGGTGCTGATCATCCTGACGCTTGGCTCGGCGGCGGGGGACGTGGCCTTTTATGACGATGTCCCCATGGTGCCGGTGTTTATCGTCTTCCTCTCGCTTGCCCTGCTGTACCGGCTGGTGATGTGGCTGATGTCGAAAAGCGAAAAGCTGGAAGATCTGTTTGAAGGCAAGCCGGTGGTCATCGTGGAAGAAGGGCAACTGGCGTGGGAAAAAGTGCAACGCGCCAACATGACGGAATTTGAATTCTTCATGGAGCTGCGTCTGAACAGCGTCGAGCAGCTTGGCCAGGTCCGGCTGGCTATTATGGAAACCAACGGGCAAATCAGCGTTTACTATTATTCTGACGATGAGGTTAAGCCCGGTCTGTGTATCTTGCCTGATAATTTAATTGAGCGATTTACCACCGTGCCCGACGCCGGAGAATATGCCTGCATAAAATGCAGCCATGTCATTACGATGCAGGCAGGTTCTCATCAATTATGTCCGCGCTGTGCCAATCCAGAATGGACCAGGGTTAGCAGGGCTAAACGTATCACCTGACAGCCATTTTGTCGGTTTCTTATGACCAGGGTGGCAGATTGTTTTGTGTGACGGCGGACACATTTTAACGCTCGTCAGTTTTAGACATTGCGGCGCGTGTCACTGAATGATAAAACCGATATCCACAGTTATAACTTATGGCTTTTAGCGTGGTGAGGGGAAATGACTCAAGTCTTTAATTTCAGTTCAGGTCCGGCAATGTTACCGGCGGATGTACTCAAGCAGGCTCAGCAGGAGCTGTGTGACTGGAACGGTCTGGGTACGTCGGTGATGGAGATCAGCCACCGTGGTAAAGAATTTATTCAGGTGGCGGAAGAGGCAGAAAAGGATTTTCGCGATCTGCTGAACATCCCCTCGAACTACAAAGTATTGTTCTGCCACGGCGGGGGACGCGGTCAGTTTGCTGGCGTTCCGCTCAATATTCTGGGCGACAAAACGACCGCTGACTACGTTGATGCGGGATACTGGGCAGCCAGCGCGGTGAAAGAGGCGCATAAATACTGCACCCCAAACGTCATCGACGCCAAAGTGACCGTTGACGGCCTGCGTGCCGTGAAGCCAATGAGCGAATGGCAACTCTCCCGCGATGCGGCTTACCTTCACTACTGCCCGAATGAAACTATTGACGGCATCGCCATTCACGAAGAGCCAGATTTCGGCGAAAACGTGGTCGTGGCGGCGGATTTCTCCTCCACCATTCTCTCCTCACCGCTGGATATCAGCCGCTACGGCGTGATTTACGCCGGTGCGCAGAAGAATATCGGTCCTGCTGGCCTGACGCTGGTTATCGTGCGGGAAGACCTGCTCGGAAAAGCGCATAAAGCCTGCCCGTCGATTCTGGACTACACCGTCCTGAACGATAACGATTCGATGTTCAACACCCCGCCAACCTTTGCCTGGTACCTCTCTGGCCTGGTCTTCAAATGGCTGAAACAGAACGGCGGCGTGGCGCAGATGGACAAAATCAACCAGCAGAAAGCCGAACTGCTGTATGGCGTCATTGATAAGAGCGACTTCTACCGCAACGACGTCGCAAAAGCCAACCGCTCCCGCATGAACGTGCCGTTCCAGCTGGCGGACAACGGCCTGGATAAGCTTTTCCTGGAAGAGTCCTTTGCTGCAGGCCTGCACGCGCTGAAAGGCCACCGTGTTGTTGGCGGCATGCGTGCCTCCATTTATAACGCCATGCCGCTGGAAGGCGTTCAGGCGCTGACCGACTTCATGATTGACTTCGAACGTCGTCACGGTTAATTGCACCGTTTTTCACCCCCGTAGCCTGGCTGCGGGGTTTTTATTCAGTTGAGTTGAGAGTTAAGTTTCATGGAATCCCTGACGTTACAACCTATCGCGCGGGTAGATGGCACCATCAATCTGCCTGGTTCAAAAAGTGTCTCGAACCGCGCTCTGCTGCTGGCAGCTCTGGCAAACGGCACCACTGTCCTCACGAATCTGCTGGACAGCGATGACGTGCGCCATATGCTCAATGCGCTGAAAGCGTTGGGAGTTCACTACACGCTCTCCGAAGACCGTACCCGCTGTGACGTCACCGGCAACGGCGGCGCGTTACGCTCGTCTGAGGCGCTGGAACTGTTTCTCGGCAACGCCGGGACGGCAATGCGCCCGCTGGCGGCGGCGCTGTGTCTCGGCAGTGGCGACGTTGTGCTGACCGGCGAGCCGCGCATGAAAGAGCGTCCGATTGGTCATCTGGTGGATGCCCTGCGTCAGGGCGGCGCGCAGATTGACTATCTGGAGCAGGAAAATTATCCGCCGCTGCGTCTGCGCGGAGGTTTCACCGGCGGTCATGTTGAGGTTGACGGCAGCGTGTCAAGCCAGTTCCTGACGGCACTGCTGATGACCGCGCCGCTGGCACCGCAGGACACGACGATTGTCATCAAAGGTGACCTGGTCTCTAAGCCCTACATCGATATCACGCTGCACCTGATGAAGACCTTCGGTGTTGAGGTCGACAACCAGTCGTATCAGCGTTTCGTGGTGCGCGGTGCGCAGCAGTATCAGTCGCCGGGCCACTATCTCGTTGAAGGGGATGCCTCGTCAGCCTCCTATTTCCTGGCGGCGGGCGCGATTAAAGGCGGCACCGTAAAAGTCACCGGTATTGGCCGCAACAGCGTGCAGGGCGATATTCGTTTTGCTGACGTGCTGGAGAAAATGGGCGCGGTTGTGACCTGGGGAGAGGATTTTATCGCCTGCACCCACGGTGAACTGAACGCCATTGATATGGACATGAACCACATTCCGGATGCGGCGATGACCATTGCGACGGCGGCACTGTTTGCCAAAGGCACCACGACGTTACGTAACATCTACAACTGGCGCGTGAAAGAGACCGACCGCCTGTTCGCGATGGCGACCGAGCTGCGTAAAGTGGGCGCAACGGTTGAAGAGGGGGAAGATTACATTCGCGTCACACCGCCGGCAACGCTGCAATTCGCCGAGATTGGGACTTACAACGATCACCGCATGGCGATGTGCTTCTCGCTGGTGGCGCTGTCCGATACGCCGGTCACCATCCTCGATCCGAAATGCACGGCAAAAACCTTCCCGGACTATTTCGAACAGCTGGCCCGCATTAGTACGCTGGCCTGATAACCTTCTGCCGCATCTCCCGATGCGGCATTTCCTTACGCTTTCTGACACGCATTCCCGTCCATTTCTTCTACACTCTGCTTCATTAATTCCGTAATTTGCACGCAAAGTTAACAGTTGCGTACATTGGCGCGTATAATGCGCGGCGTTTATGTAAACGGTATGCCTTTATTAAGGAGAAAACGATGACGGCAGTTGCCCCGGTAATCACCATTGATGGGCCAAGTGGCGCAGGGAAAGGGACCTTGTGCAAAGCGATGGCAGAAGCCTTGCAATGGCATCTTTTAGATTCGGGAGCAATCTATCGCGTGCTGGCTCTGGCTGCACTGCATCACCATGTGGATGTTGCCTCAGAAGAGGCCCTGGTTCCCCTGGCCGCGCATCTGGATGTCCGTTTTGTCTCAACCAACGGCAACCTTGAAGTGATCCTTGAAGGGGAAGACGTCAGCGGTGAAATCCGTACCCAGGACGTCGCGAATGCGGCCTCTCAGGTCGCCGCGTTCCCACGCGTACGCGAAGCACTGCTGCGTCGCCAGCGAGGTTTCCGTGAAACCCCTGGGCTGATTGCTGACGGACGTGACATGGGAACGGTGGTTTTCCCTGATGCACCAGTGAAGATTTTCCTTGATGCCTCTTCGGAAGAACGTGCTCAACGCCGCATGCTTCAGTTGCAGGAAAAGGGGTTTAGTGTTAACTTTGAACGCCTTTTATCCGAGATAAAAGAGCGCGATGACCGCGATCGTAACCGCGCCGTCGCCCCACTTGTTCCCGCAGAAGATGCATTAGTTCTGGATTCCACCAGTTTAACTATTGAGCAAGTGATTGAAAAAGCGCTACAATATGCGCGCCAGAAATTGGCACTCGCGTAATCGCGACAGAATTTGTAGTACCCCCGCTGCAATGGATTGTGAGCGGGTATGTGAAACAACCCCATCCGGCATGAAGCCAGGTGGACGTTAAATCTAACTCTGAAGATTAAACATGACTGAATCTTTTGCTCAACTATTTGAAGAATCTTTAAAAACAATCGAAACCCGTCCGGGTTCCATCGTTCGTGGCGTTGTTGTCTCTATCGACAAAGACGTAGTTCTGGTTGATGCGGGTCTGAAATCTGAATCTGCAATTCCTGCAGAGCAGTTCAAAAACGCAGCCGGCGAGCTGGAAATTCAGGTCGGTGACGAAGTTGACGTTGCGCTGGACGCAGTAGAAGACGGCTTCGGCGAAACCCTGCTGTCCCGTGAAAAAGCTAAGCGTCACGAAGCTTGGATCACGCTGGAAAAAGCTTACGAAGAAGCTGAAACTGTGGTTGGTGTTATCAACGGCAAAGTTAAAGGTGGCTTCACTGTTGAGCTGAACGGTATTCGTGCGTTCCTGCCAGGTTCACTGGTAGACGTTCGTCCAGTCCGTGACACCCTGCACCTGGAAGGCAAAGAGCTTGAGTTCAAAGTAATCAAGCTGGACCAGAAGCGTAACAACGTTGTTGTATCCCGTCGTGCCGTTATCGAATCCGAAAACAGCGCAGAACGCGATCAGCTGCTGGAAAACCTGCAGGAAGGCATGGAAGTCAAAGGTATCGTTAAGAACCTCACTGACTACGGCGCATTCGTTGACCTGGGCGGCGTTGATGGCCTGCTGCACATCACCGACATGGCGTGGAAACGCGTTAAGCACCCAAGCGAAATCGTGAACGTGGGCGACGAAATCACTGTTAAAGTGCTGAAGTTCGACCGCGAGCGTACTCGTGTATCCCTCGGCCTGAAACAGCTGGGCGAAGATCCATGGGTAGCTATCGCTAAGCGTTACCCAGAAGGTACTAAACTGACTGGTCGCGTTACCAACCTGACTGACTACGGCTGCTTCGTTGAAATCGAAGAAGGCGTTGAAGGTCTGGTGCACGTTTCCGAAATGGACTGGACCAACAAAAACATCCACCCATCCAAAGTTGTTAACGTTGGTGATGTAGTGGAAGTGATGGTTCTGGATATCGACGAAGAACGTCGTCGTATCTCCCTGGGCCTGAAACAGTGCAAAAACAACCCATGGCAGCAGTTCGCGGAAACCCACAACAAGGGCGACCGTGTTGAAGGTAAAATCAAGTCTATCACTGACTTCGGTATCTTCATCGGCCTGGACGGCGGCATCGATGGCCTGGTTCACCTGTCTGACATCTCCTGGAACGTTGCAGGCGAAGAAGCAGTACGTGAATTCAAGAAAGGCGACGAAATCGCTGCAGTTGTTCTGCAGGTTGACGCAGAACGTGAGCGTATCTCCCTGGGCGTTAAACAGCTCGCAGAAGATCCGTTCAACAACTGGGTTGCACTGAACAAGAAAGGCGCAATCGTAAACGGTAAAGTGACTGCAGTTGACGCTAAAGGCGCAACCGTAGAACTGGCTGACGGCGTTGAAGGTTACCTGCGCGCTTCCGAAGCTTCACGTGACCGCGTTGAAGATGCAACTCTGGTTCTGAGCGTTGGTGATGACGTTGAAGCTAAGTTCACCGGTGTTGACCGTAAGAACCGTGCAATCAGCCTGTCTGTTCGTGCGAAAGACGAAGCTGATGAGAAAGATGCAATCGCAACTGTTAACAAACAGGAAGATGCAAACTTCTCTAACAACGCAATGGCTGAAGCTTTCAAAGCAGCTAAAGGCGAGTAATATCAGGTTCTCTCCTTCTCTTGACCTGTAAAGCATTTACAGCGCAAAGGATGTGAGGCGGACTTGACAGATTGCAGGATTCATCCTGTAATCAATAACAAAGGGCGGCTACGGCCGCCCTTGTTTAATGAGCTGTTAAGCTAATTGGTTTGAAAGGAACCGGAGGAATCATGACCAAGTCAGAATTGATTGAAAGACTTGCCAGTCAGCAACCGCATATCCCTGCCAAGGCAGTGGAAGATGCCGTAAAAGAGATGCTGGAGCATATGGCCACCACTCTTGCCCAGGGCGAGCGCATTGAAATCCGCGGTTTCGGTAGTTTCTCTCTGCACTATCGTGCACCACGTACCGGGCGTAACCCGAAGACGGGCGATAAAGTTGAGCTGGAAGGTAAGTACGTTCCGCACTTTAAGCCGGGTAAAGAGCTGCGCGATCGCGCCAATATTTACGGTAACTGAGTTTAGCCATCGGGTTAAACTGGGTTTAAAAGAAAGCACCTGCGGGTGCTTTTTTTGTTTTTCTCGTCTTAGATCCTGAAGGCGCCTCGCAACGCTTTCTGTCCTTCCTGCAATCGCGTGAAAAAGTTTACAGCGAGGGCTGTAACGTGCATTTTTTCTGTCTGACCACGCCCTGAACTGCCCGCATACTTCCTAAAACAGGGAGGGACATGTGGGAATATCCGTCATCAGCGTCTGCGCCATTCTGGCCATTATTCCGTTGTATTGGTTACCCGTACTGCCAGGGCTTCATAGCGTCTGGGTGCTGATTGCGGCCGGGGCAGCACTTGGCGTTCAGAAAAAAAATGCACTGAAACTAACGGGGGCAGGTTTACTCTTTTTTTGCTGGGGCATCCTCGCCGCGCAAGAAAGCGTCTGGCCTATGGCACATTTAACCACGGGGCCACAGCAGGCCGAGGTGATGATCACTGCCACCGATGGGGCAACGATGCATCAGGGAAAGATCGTTACCCTGAACGGAAAACGCTGGTGGGCCTCAACGGGTATCACGCTTTATGGAAACTATCTGCCGCAGCCTGTGTGCGTTGGACAGCGCTGGGCCATGACGCTTCGTCTGCGGGCGGTGCATGGTGAGCTGAACGATGGCGGGTATGACACGCAGCAAAACGCCATTGCCCGCCATCAAACGCTGAGCGGGCGGTTTACTCAGGCCACAATCGTCGACGCGCATTGCAGTTTACGCGCAACCTATCTCACATCACTGCAAAACAGGCTCACATCCTATGTATGGGGGCCGGTAATGTTGGGGTTGGGTATGGGAGAGCGGCTTAACGTCACGCGCGAAATAAAGGACCTGATGCGTGAGACAGGGACGCTGCATCTGATGGCGATATCAGGATTGCACATTGCGCTGGCGGCATCCCTCTTCTGGTTGCTCGCCCGGGGACTTCAGTTTTTATTACCGGTGCATCTGATCCACTGGCAGGGACCGGTGCTGGCGGGGCTGCTCTTCGCTGTGTTTTATTCGTGGCTTACCGGCATGCAGCCGCCCGCATTGCGAACGGCTGTTTCGCTTGCCGTGCTCGCCGCGCTGCGAATGAGTGGCCGCCAGTGGTCCTCCTGGCAGGTCTGGCTGAGCTGTGTCGCGATGATTTTGATCCTCGACCCGCTGGCCGTGCTGTCACAAAGCTTTGCGCTGTCGGCTTTTGCCGTAGCCGCGTTAATTTTCTGGTTCCTGTGGCTGCCGTTGCCAGACTGGCGCTGGAGCCGTCGGTTACGCCCAATCGTGAATCTGGTTCATCTGCAGGCGGGAATGCTGGTGCTGCTTCTGCCGCTGCAGGTATTAATATTTCACGGCGTGAGTCTCTCCTCGCTGGTGGCAAACCTTTTTGCCGTGCCGCTGGTGACGTTTGTTTCGGTCCCGTTGATTCTGCTCGGCATGGCACTGCATTTACTTCCGCTGACCTCGCTGGAATCCATAATCTGGTTTACCGCAGATAAATCTCTCGGTGTGCTCTTCTGGCTGTTAATGCGCTTGCCGGTTGGCTGGCAGGGGGTCGATCAGCGCTGGCAATATCTCACCTTATTCCCCTGGTTTGCCCTGATAGGGTGGCGTTTCCGTGCATGGCGTGTTGTTCCTGCGGTGTGTCTGGCCACAAGCGTGATGCTGGCGTTTCCACTCTGGCGCACGGATAAAAACGCGGGCTGGACCCTGCATATGTTGGATGTCGGACAGGGGCTGGCGATGGTGGTGGAACGCCACGGCAAAGCGATCCTGTACGATACAGGTCTCGCCTGGCCCGGGGGAGACAGCGCCCAGCAGCTCATCATTCCCTGGCTACGCTGGCATAACCTGAAACCAGAAGGGATCGTCCTCAGCCACGAGCACCTCGATCACGCTGGAGGGTTAGCATCTTTGCAGAAAACGTGGCCACAGCTGTGGGTCAGAAGCCCGTTGGGGTGGGCCGGACATCTTCCGTGCTTTCGTGGGCAGCGGTGGCAGTGGCAGGGGTTAATCTTTACCGTGCACTGGCCTCCGGCGGGCTTTGTGGGGAAGGGCAATAATCGCTCCTGCGTTGTTAAAATTGATGATGGTGAGCAAAGCGTGCTTCTGACAGGGGATATTGAGGCAGCGTCTGAACAGGCGATGCTGAGCCATCGCTGGCGCGATCTTACGTCTACACTGATTCAGGTACCTCACCATGGCAGTAATACATCGTCATTTGCCCCCATGGTGCAGCGTGTTGAAGGCAAAATAGCGTTAGCGTCCGCGGCGCGTTATAACGCCTGGCATTTTCCTTCAGCGAAAGTGGTCAGGCGCTACAGGAAAGAGGGATATGCCTGGTTTGACACGCCGCATTCCGGGCAAATTTCGGTAACATTTTCGCTACATGGCACGCAAATCCGACGATTACGGGATGGCTGTTTACCTCGTTGGTATCATCAGTGGTTTGGCGTGCGCGTAGATAACGGGTAGAATATGCGGCTATTTCAACAAATGCTGGTTTTTTGAATGCATAACGACAAAGATCTCTCCACGTGGCAAACGTTCCGCCGACTCTGGCCGATGATTGCACCTTTTAAATCAGGCTTGATCGTGGCGGGCGTAGCGTTAATCCTCAACGCAGCCAGCGATACCTTTATGCTATCGCTTCTTAAACCGTTACTGGATGACGGTTTTGGTAAAACAGATCGATCGGTGCTGCTATGGATGCCGCTGGTGGTTATTGGCCTGATGATCCTGCGCGGTATTACCAGCTACGTCTCCAGCTACTGCATCTCCTGGGTATCGGGAAAAGTGGTAATGACCATGCGTCGTCGACTGTTCAGCCACATGATGGGCATGCCGGTCGCATTCTTTGACAAGCAGTCTACCGGCACATTGTTGTCGCGTATCACCTATGATTCAGAGCAGGTTGCCTCTTCCTCGTCCAGCGCGTTGATCACCGTGGTGCGTGAAGGTGCTTCGATCATCGGCCTGTTTATCATGATGTTCTACTACAGCTGGCAGCTGTCGATCATTCTTATCGTCTTAGCGCCGATTGTTTCGTTCGCTATCCGCCTTGTTTCTAAGCGTTTCCGCAATATCAGTAAAAACATGCAGAATACGATGGGGCAGGTGACTACCAGCGCAGAGCAGATGCTCAAAGGTCATAAAGAAGTGTTGATCTTTGGTGGCCAGGAAGTCGAAACCAAACGTTTTGATAAGGTCAGCAATAAAATGCGTCTGCAGGGGATGAAGATGGTGTCGGCCTCTTCCATTTCCGATCCGATTATTCAGCTGATTGCTTCTCTGGCGCTGGCCTTTGTTCTGTATGCGGCGAGCTTCCCGAGCGTGATGGATACCCTGACGGCAGGTACGATTACCGTTGTCTTCTCGTCTATGATTGCGCTGATGCGTCCGCTGAAATCGCTAACTAACGTCAACGCGCAGTTCCAGCGCGGGATGGCGGCGTGCCAGACCTTGTTCAGCATCCTTGATTCTGAGCAGGAAAAAGACGAAGGTACGCGCGAAATTGTCCGCGCCAAAGGAGACCTTGAGTTCCGCAACGTCACTTTCACCTATCCTGGCCGCGAAACGCCTGCGCTGCGTGATATCAGCCTTAACCTCCCGGCGGGTAAAACCGTTGCGCTGGTTGGGCGTTCTGGCTCCGGTAAATCAACGATTGCCAGTCTGATCACCCGCTTCTACGACATCGACAAAGGTGAAATCCTGCTGGACGGTCACGATCTGCGGGAATATACCCTGCAGTCGCTGCGTAACCAGGTTGCGCTGGTTTCCCAGAACGTACACCTGTTTAACGACACGGTTGCCAACAACATTGCGTATGCGCGCACGGAAGAGTACAGCCGCGAGCAGATCGAAAACGCCGCTCGCATGGCCTATGCCATGGACTTTATCAACAAGATGGATAACGGCCTGGATACGATCATCGGCGAGAACGGCGTTCTGCTCTCTGGTGGTCAGCGCCAGCGTATTGCCATTGCGCGTGCCCTGCTGCGCGACAGCCCAATCCTGATCCTTGATGAAGCCACCTCTGCGCTGGATACCGAGTCTGAGCGTGCCATCCAGTCCGCGCTGGATGAGTTGCAAAAGAACCGTACGTCGCTGGTCATTGCGCACCGTCTGTCGACCATTGAAAAGGCTGACGAAATTATTGTCGTTGAAGATGGCGTTCTCGTTGAACGCGGCAGCCATGCGGATCTGCTGGCTCACCGCGGCGTGTATGCCCAGCTTCATAAGATGCAGTTTGGTCAATGATTGCACGCATCTGGTCAGGTGAATCTCCTCTCTGGCGACTGCTGCTGCCGCTCTCCTGGCTGTATGGCCTGGTGAGCGGTGCTATTCGCTTGCTGTACCGGCTTGGGCTGAAACGTGCATGGCGAGCGCCGGTGCCGGTTGTTGTTGTGGGGAATTTAACCGCAGGCGGAAACGGTAAAACGCCGGTGGTGATCTGGCTGGTGGAGCAATTGCAAAAACGCGGTATCCGCGCCGGGGTTGTGTCGCGGGGGTATGGCGGAAATGCGGTGCAGTATCCGTTGCTGCTGACCCCAGACACCACTACCGCCGAAGCGGGTGATGAGCCGGTGCTGATTTTTCAGCGAACCCACGCGCCGGTAGCAGTCTCGCCGGTGCGCAGCGAGGCCGTGCGGGCCCTGCTGGCAGAACACTCGGTTCAGATTGTCATCACTGACGATGGCCTGCAGCATTATGCCCTCGCGCGTGACAAAGAGATTGTTGTCATTGACGGTGTTCGCCGTTTCGGGAACGGCTGGTGGTTACCGGCCGGGCCAATGCGTGAGCGAGCCTCTCGTCTTAAAAGCGTTGATGCGGTTATCGCCAACGGCGGTGAAGCCAGAGCGGGGGAGATCCCGATGCACCTTCATCCGGGGCTGGCGGTAAATCTGCTTACCGGTGAAAGGAAAGCGGTCTCCCAACTGACGTCACTGGTGGCGATGGCGGGCATTGGCCATCCTCCGCGTTTCTTCGCGACGCTTGAACAGTGCGGCGCAAAACTTGAAAAGCGTGTTCCGCTGGCCGACCATCAGGCGCTGGTATCGGAGCAGGTTAACGCCCTGGCGTCGCCTGAGCAGACGCTGATCATGACCGAAAAAGACGCGGTGAAATGCCGTGCCTTCGCGAAAGAAAACTGGTGGTATCTGCCGGTTGACGCTGAACTTAGCGGCGAGCAACCGGAGCAACTGCTTAAAGAACTGATTGCGTTAGTGCATTAACAGCAACTGCGGTTCTGGTGGCGCTTTTACGGACAGGAAAACGCATGTCTTTACCGCAACTCTCGCTTTCAGCCGCACGTCATCTTCACCTTGCCGCGCAGGGGCTTTTAAAAAAGCCGCGTCGCCGCGCTCAGCCCACCGATATTCTCTCTACCGTGCAGCGCATGTCCTTACTGCAAATCGACACCATCAATATCGTGGCGCGCAGCCCTTATCTGGTGCTGTTTAGCCGTCTGGGGAACTATCAGCCTCAGTGGCTCGACAACGCCCTCAGGCAGGGCGAGCTGATGGAATATTGGGCGCACGAGGCCTGTTTCCTTCCGCGCAGCGACTTCGCGCTGGTCCGCCATCGGATGCTCTCCCCGGATAAGATGGGCTGGAAATACCGCCAGGCGTGGATGCTGGAGCACGCCGCTGAAATTGAGCAGCTGATCGCGCATATTCAGGAGAAGGGTCCGGTACGGTCCGCTGATTTTGAACATCCCCGTAAAGGGGCCAGCGGCTGGTGGGAATGGAAGCCGCACAAACGACATCTGGAAGGGCTATTTACTTCCGGCAAAGTCATGGTGATTGAGCGGCGTAACTTTCAGCGTGTATATGACCTGACGCACCGCGTGATGCCGCACTGGGACGACCAGCGCGATCTCCTCACTCAGGAGGCGGCTGAAGCCGTCATGCTTGAGAACAGCGCCCGCAGCCTGGGGATTTTCCGCCCGCAATGGCTGGCGGATTACTATCGTCTTCGCCAGCCAGCGCTGAAACCGCTGCTGGAGAGGTGGCAGCAGGAGCAGCGCGTCGTCCCCGTTTCGGTGGACACGCTGGGCGAAATGTGGCTGCATGCGGATCTCCTCCCGCTGCTGCCCCAGGCGCTTGATGGCAAACTGCAGGCAACCCACAGCGCGGTACTCTCGCCATTCGATCCGGTAGTCTGGGACAGAAAACGGGCTGAGCAGCTCTTTAATTTCAGCTACCGGCTGGAGTGCTATACCCCGGCACCGAAACGCCAGTTCGGTTACTTCGTGTTACCGTTACTGCACAAAGGGCAGCTTGTCGGGCGGATGGATGCCAAAATGCACCGCAAAACCGGCACGCTTGAAATCATTGCGCTTTACCTTGAGGACGGCGTGAAAGTCACGGCGACCTTAGAAAAAGGATTAACGTCCGCGATTAGCGAGTTTGCGCGCTGGCAGGACGCCCACCGCGTGACGCTGGGGCGTCTGCCCGACGGGCTGTTTAACGCCTGTCGACATGGCTGGGAAACAGGCACTCCCTGAAAAAGGAATGTGTTAAGATTTAGCGATTACCCCTACGGAGGAACTATGGATCACCGTTTACTTGAAATCATTGCCTGCCCGGTATGCAACGGCAAGCTGTACTACAGCCAGGACAAACAAGAGCTGATTTGCAAACTGGATAGCCTGGCGTTCCCGCTGCGTGACGGTATTCCGGTCCTGCTGGAAAACGAAGCCCGTTCCCTGGTCGCAGAAGAGAGCAAACCATGAATTTTGTTGTCATCATTCCTGCCCGCTACGCCTCAACGCGCCTGCCGGGTAAACCGCTGGTGGACATCAACGGCAAGCCGATGATTATGCACGTTCTTGAGCGTGCCCGTGAATCGGGCGCTGAGCGCGTGATTGTTGCCACCGATCATCCGGACGTGGCGCGTGCGGTGGAAGCGGCAGGTGGAGAAGTTTGCATGACCCGTGCCGATCATCAGTCCGGTACCGAACGTCTGGCGGAAGTGGTTGAAAAATGCGGCTTCAGTGACGACACGGTTATCGTAAATGTCCAGGGCGACGAGCCGATGATCCCGGCGGTTATCATTCGTCAGGTGGCGGAAAACCTGGCGCAGCGTGAGGTGGGGATGGCGACGCTCGCCGTGCCGATTCACCACGTAGAAGAAGCCTTCAATCCGAATGCGGTGAAAGTGGTGATGGATGCCGAAGGGTATGCCCTCTATTTTTCACGCGCCACCATTCCCTGGGATCGCGATCGTTTTGCCGTCTCAAAAGAGGCTATTGGCGATACCTTCCTGCGCCATCTGGGCATCTACGGCTATCGCGCCGGTTTCATTCGCCGTTATGTCACCTGGGCACCAAGCCCGCTGGAACATATCGAGATGCTGGAGCAGCTTCGCGTCCTGTGGTACGGGGAGAAGATCCACGTTGCGGTTGCCCAGGAAGTGCCGGGTACTGGCGTAGATACCCCTGACGATCTTGAGCGCGTTCGCGCCGAAATGCGTTAATTTTTCCGTCGTCCCCCCGCCTGGGGGGACAGTTTCCCGCCAGGTTATTTCCCTTTTCAGTGCCTTAATTGATCTCTGTCGGGTGACATCTTCCCCTGACGCGCTCATTATAAAAGCAGTAGTCTTAATGGGGGTAATCTCATATGGAACAACTGCGTGCCGAACTCAGCCATCTGCTCGGGGAGACATTAAGCCGGGTGGAGTGCGTGAATGAAAAGGCCGATACCGCGCTTTGGGCGTTGTATGACAGTCAGGGAAACCCGATGCCGCTAATGGCGAGGAGTTTTTCCTCGCCGGGCGTTGCCCGACAGCTGGCCTGGAAAATGTCGATGCTGGCGCGCGAAGGGACGGTCCGTATGCCGACAGTCTACGGTGTGATGACCCATGAAGAGCATCCCGGCCCGGACGTGTTGTTGATTGAGCGGTTACGCGGTGTCCCGGTGGAAGCCCCGGCGCGCACGCCAGAGCGCTGGGAGCAGTTAAAAGACCAGATTGTGGAAGCGCTGCTCGCCTGGCACCGGCAGGACAGCCGTGGTCTCGTTGGCCCGGTCGACAGCACGCAGGAGAACCTGTGGCCGCTCTGGTATCGCCAGCGCATTGAGGTGCTGTGGGGAACCTTAAACCAGTTCAACAACACCGGTTTAACCATGCAGGACAAACGCATTCTATTCCGCACCCGGGAATGCCTGCCGGCCCTGTTCGAAGGTTTTAACGACAACTGTGTGCTGGTACACGGTAATTTTACCCTGCGCAGCATGCTTAAAGATCCGCGCAGCGATCAACTGCTGGCAATGGTCGGGCCGGGCATCATGCTTTGGGCACCGCGTGAGTACGAGTTGTTCAGGCTAAGCGACAGCGGCGCGGCAGAAGGTTTGCTCTGGCATTACTTGCAGCGCGCGCCGGTGGCGGAGGCCTTCCTGTGGCGGCGCTGGCTTTACTTGCTCTGGGATGAAGTCGCGCAACTGGTCAATACCGGGCGTTTCAGTCGCGCCAACTTCGATCTTGCGGCGAAATCACTCCTGCCGTGGCTCGCCTGACACACCTTTGAGCCACTGCCAGATCCGCCCAAGCGTCTCATAGCCCACGCGATCGCTGTGCATTAACCACACCGGGGACGGGATCGCCCGCTCCCATGGATTCAGCGGTGCGGTGATGGCCAACTGGTTAGCCGGTGCTGGCAGCGGGTGTAGCCCCTGGCTCTCAAAGAAAATCATCGCTCTCGGCAGATGGGAAGCAGAGGTTACCAGCAGGAACGGAACGTCGCCGATGGCTTTTTTCACCGCGGCGGCCTCTTCTTCAGTGTCTTTGGGGGTGTCCAGCGTGATGATTGACGAGCGCGGTACGCCCAGTGATTCCGCCACTCTAGCCCCGGCTTCCGCCGTGCTGACCGGGTTCGTTTTCGCGGCGGCACCGGTGAAAATCAGTTTGGCACCCGGATTAGCCAGCCACAGGCGAATGCCTTCATTAAGCCGCGGCAGGCTGTTGTTGATCAGATTTGAACTGGGCGCCCAGTCCGGGTCCCAGGTATACCCTCCGCCGAGCACGACGATATACCCCACTTTCTGATTGCCCTGCCAGGTTGGATATTTATTCTCAATGGGCCGCAACAGCCCATCCGCCACCGGCTGCAGGCTTAACAGCAGCAGCGCCAGCCAGCCCAGGGTAATAAGCGATTTTCCACTTTTCTGGAAACGGCTAAACCACACCAGCGCCAGACCAAGCGCGATGACAAGCAGCAGCAGGGGAAGGGGAAGCATCATGCCGCCGATGTATTTTTTTAGGGTAAAAAGCATCCTTTTTGGTTCCTTTTTTAACCATATAGCAGGTGAATGCCAGTGATATTACACCAGAGAGGTTCATTCTCCGCTCGGGTGTGACAAAATAGCGGTTTTGCAGTTAGCGAGTGGAACTCTCCCAATGCGGGATCGCAATTTTGATGACATCGCGGAAAAGTTTTCGCGCAACATTTATGGCACGACTAAAGGCCAGCTGCGTCAGACGATCCTCTGGCAGGATCTCGACAAGCTTCTTGCCGACTATCCGGGCCAGAGGTTGCGTGTGCTTGATGCGGGCGGTGGCGAAGGCCAGACTGCCATCCTGATGGCACAGCGGGGTCATCACGTCACCTTGTGCGATCTCTCTGCTGAAATGGTAGCGCGTGCCCGGCAGGCGGCAGACGAGAAAGGTGTGAGCGACAACATGCATTTTATACATTGCGCCGCTCAGGACATTGCGCAGCATTTGGAAACGCAGGTTGATCTGATATTGTTTCATGCTGTGCTGGAATGGGTGGCCGATCCGCAGGCGGTGCTAAAAACGCTGTGGTCGATGTTGCGCCCGGGCGGGGCGTTATCGCTGATGTTCTACAACGCAAACGGCTTGTTAATGCGAAACGTGCTGGTGGGCAATTTCGGCTACGTTCAGCAGGGCATGTATAAAAAGAAACGGCGCACGCTGTCGCCGGATTTCCCGCGTGAACCGCAGCAGGTCTATGGCTGGCTGGAGGAGATCGGCTGGGAGATCACCGGTAAAACGGGCGTGAGGGTGTTTCATGACTATCTGCGTGATAAACAAAAACAGCATGACTGCTTAGACGCCTTAACAGAAATTGAAACGCGGTACTGTCGCCAGGAGCCTTATTTAAGCCTTGGCCGCTATATCCACGTCACCGCGCGCAAGCCGCAGATGCAAGGATAATCTATGAGTGAATTTTCCCAGACAGTCCCCGAACTGGTTGCCTGGGCCAGAAAAAATGATTTCTCCATCTCGCTGCCGGTAGACAGACTCTCTTTCCTGCTGGCGGTGGCTACGCTGAACGGCGAGCGGCTTGATGGTGAAATGAGCGAGGGTGAACTGGTGGATGCCTTCCGCCATGTCAGTGATGCGTTTGAGCAAACCAGCGAAACCATTAGCGTGCGTGCCAACAACGCGATCAACGACATGGTGCGTCAACGTCTGCTGAACCGCTTTACCAGCGAGCAGGCGGAAGGAAACGCCATTTATCGTCTGACGCCACTGGGTATCGGCATTACCGACTATTACATCCGCCAGCGTGAGTTTTCGACGCTGCGCCTCTCTATGCAGCTCTCGATTGTCGCGGGCGAGCTGAAGCGTGCCGCCGATGCGGCAGATGAGAATGGCGATGAATTCCACTGGCACCGCAACGTCTACGCGCCGCTGAAATATTCGGTGGCCGAGATCTTTGACAGTATCGATCTGACCCAGCGTCTGATGGACGAACAGCAGCAGCAGGTGAAAGACGATATCGCACAGCTGCTGAATAAAGACTGGCGGGCGGCCATCTCCAGTTGCGAACTCTTACTGTCAGAAACCTCTGGTACGCTGCGCGAGCTGCAGGACACCCTCGAGGCGGCAGGGGATAAGCTGCAGGCTAACCTGCTGCGTATTCAGGATGCCACGCTTGCCCACGACGATCTGCACTTTGTCGACCGTCTGGTGTTTGATTTACAAAGCAAGCTTGACCGCATTATTAGCTGGGGTCAGCAGTCGATTGACCTGTGGATTGGCTACGACCGCCACGTGCATAAATTTATCCGTACCGCGATTGATATGGATAAAAACCGCGTCTTTGCTCAGCGTTTGCGCCAGTCGGTACAGACCTATTTCGATGCGCCGTGGGCGCTGACCTACGCCAGTGCCGACCGCCTGCTGGATATGCGCGATGAAGAGATGGCGTTGCGTGATGAAGAAGTGACCGGTGAACTGCCACCGGATCTGGAATTCGAAGAATTCAACGAAATTCGCGAGCAGCTTGCGGCGATGATCGAAGAACAGCTCGCGGTCTACAAAACCAGACAAGTGCCGCTGGATCTTGGTCTCGTGGTGCGCGACTATCTGGCGCAATATCCTCGGGCGCGCCATTTCGATATCGCCCGCATTGTCGTCGACCAGGCCGTACGCCTGGGCGTCGCGCAAGCAGATTTCACCGGGCTGCCGCCGAAGTGGCAGCCGATTAACGATTACGGAGCCAAGGTACAGGCGCATGTCATTGACAAATATTGAAAACGTGATGCCAGTTAAGCTGGCACAGGCGCTGGCGAATCCGTTGTTTCCGGCGCTGGACAGCCAGCTACGTGCCGGTCGTCACATTGGCCTTGACGAGCTGGATAATCACGCCTTTTTGATGGACTTCCAGGAGTATCTGGAAGAGTTTTACGCGCGTTACAACGTTGAGCTTATTCGTGCGCCGGAAGGTTTTTTCTATCTGCGCCCGCGCTCCACGACGCTCATTCCGCGCTCCGTGCTTTCCGAGCTGGACATGATGGTCGGGAAAATTCTCTGCTATCTCTATCTCAGCCCGGAACGTCTGGCGAACGAAGGTATCTTCACGCAACAGGAGCTTTACGATGAGCTGCTGGCGCTGGCGGATGAAAGCAAGCTGCTCAAGCTGGTGAACAACCGTTCGACGGGGTCAGACCTTGATCGTCAGAAATTGCAGGAAAAAGTTCGCTCTTCTCTGAACCGTCTGCGCCGACTGGGTATGGTCTGGTTTATGGGCCATGACAGCAGCAAGTTCCGCATTACGGAATCGGTCTTCCGCTTTAGTGCCGACGTGCGCGCGGGCGACGATGCGCGTGAGGCGCAGCTACGCATGATCCGTGACGGTGAAGCGATGCCGGTGGAAAACCATTTGCAGCTCAATGATGAGCATGAAGAGAATCAGCCGGAAAGCGGGGAGGAAGAGTAATGATTGAACGCGGTAAATTTCGCTCACTGACGCTGATTAACTGGAACGGCTTCTTTGCCCGAACCTTCGATCTGGATGAGCTGGTCACCACGCTCTCCGGCGGTAACGGGGCGGGTAAATCCACCACCATGGCGGCGTTCGTCACGGCGCTGATCCCCGATTTGACCCTGCTGCACTTCCGAAACACCACCGAAGCGGGCGCGACAAGCGGCTCCCGTGACAAAGGCCTGCACGGTAAGCTGAAAGCGGGCGTCTGTTATTCGGTGCTGGACGTGATCAACTCCCGTCATCAGCGCGTGGTGGTTGGCGTGCGTCTGCAGCAGGTGGCAGGCCGTGACCGTAAGGTTGATATCAAACCTTTCGCCATTCAGGGCCTGCCGACTTCCGTGCAGCCGACCGCGCTGCTAACGGAGACCTTAAACGAACGTCAGGCGCGCGTGCTGACGCTTCAGGAGCTGAAAGACAAGCTTGAAGCTATCGAAGGCGTGCAGTTTAAGCAGTTCAACTCCATTACCGAATACCACTCCCTGATGTTCGATCTGGGCGTGGTTGCCCGACGTCTGCGGACTGCATCCGACCGTAGCAAATATTACCGTCTGATCGAAGCGTCCCTGTACGGCGGTATCTCCAGCGCCATTACCCGCTCGTTGCGCGACTACCTGTTGCCAGAAAACAGCGGCGTGCGTAAAGCCTTCCAGGACATGGAAGCCGCACTGCGTGAAAACCGCATGACGCTGGAAGCGATCCGCGTGACCCAGTCTGACCGCGATCTGTTTAAACATCTGATCAGCGAAGCCACTAACTATGTGGCGGCAGACTATATGCGTCACGCCAACGAACGCCGCATACACCTCGATCAGGCCCTGGAGTACCGCCGCGAGCTGTTCACATCCCGTAAGCAACTTGTGGCTGAGCAGTATAAGCACGTCGAAATGGCGCGCGAACTGGGTGAGCACAACGGTGCGGAAGGGGATCTGGAAGCCGATTACCAGGCCGCCAGCGATCACCTGAACCTGGTGCAGACCGCACTGCGTCAGCAGGAAAAAATCGAGCGCTACGAAGCGGATCTCGATGAGCTGCAAATTCGTCTTGAAGAGCAAAACGAAGTGGTGGCCGAAGCCGCCGATCTGCAGGAAGAGAACGAAGCGCGCGCCGAAGCGGCTGAGCTGGAAGTGGATGAGCTGAAAAGCCAGCTCGCCGATTACCAGCAGGCGCTGGACGTGCAGCAGACCCGTGCGATTCAGTACACCCAGGCGCTGCAAGCCCTGCAGCGTGCGAAAGAGCTGTGTCACCTGCCGGACTTAACGCCGGAGAGCGCGGAAGACTGGCTGGACACCTTCCAGGCGAAAGAGCAGGAAGCCACCGAGAAACTGCTGTCGCTCGATCAGAAAATGAGCGTGGCGCAAACGGCGCACAGCCAGTTTGAGCAGGCATACCAGCTGGTCGTGGCGATCAATGGCCCGGTTGCGCGTAGCGACGCCTGGAGCGTTGCCCGCGAACTGCTGCGTGACGGTATGAACCAGCGCCATCTGGCCGAACAGGTTCAGCCGCTGCGTATGCGTCTGAACGAACTGGAACAGCGTCTGCGTGAGCAGCAGGAAGCCGAGCGTCTGCTGGCCGATTTCTGCAAACGTCAGGGCAAAAATTACGATTTCGACGATCTTGAAGCCCTGCATCAGGAGCTGGAAGCGCGAATTGCTTCGCTTTCTGACAGCGTTTCCAGCGCCAGCGAACAGCGCATGAACCTGCGTCAGGAAATGGATCAGCTCCAGTCTCGTTCGCAAAAGCTCCTGCAACGCGCGCCGATCTGGCTTGCAGCGCAGAGCAGCCTGAGCCAGCTCAGCGAGCAGTGCGGGGAAACGTTTGAATCCGGCCAGGACGTCACGGAATACCTGCAACAGCTGCTGGAGCGTGAGCGTGAAGCGATCGTTGAGCGTGATGAAGTCGGTAACCGTAAACGTGAAGTTGACGAAGAGATTGAACGCTTAAGCCAGCCGGGCGGTGCAGAAGATGCGCGCCTGAATGCGCTGGCGGAACGTTTTGGCGGCGTACTGCTGTCGGAAATTTATGACGACGTGGGTTTGGATGACGCGCCGTACTTCTCGGCGCTGTACGGCCCGTCGCGTAATGCGATCGTCGTGCCCGATCTGTCGCAGATTTCTGAGCAGCTGGCCGGTCTGGAAGATTGCCCGGAAGATCTCTATTTAATCGAAGGGGATCCGCAGTCATTCGATGACAGCGTGTTCAGCGTGGACGAGCTTGAAAAAGCGGTGGTGGTGAAAATTGCCGACCGCCAGTGGCGCTATTCTCGCTTCCCGGAACTGCCGCTGTTTGGCCGTGCCGCGCGTGAAAACCGTATCGAAACTCTGCACGCCGAGCGTGAAACACTGTCTGAACGTTTTGCCACCCTGTCGTTCGACGTTCAGAAAACCCAGCGTCTGCATCAGGCCTTCAGCCGCTTTATCGGTAGCCATCTGGCGGTGGCGTTTGACGCCGACCCGGAAGCCGAAATTCGCAAGCTCAACACCCGCCGGGGTGAACTGGAACGCGCGCTGGCGAATCATGAAAATGATAACCAGCAGAGCCGTGTACAGTTCGAACAGGCGAAAGAGGGCGTAGCCGCGCTCAACCGCATTCTGCCGCGTCTTAACCTTCTGGCGGACGAGACGCTGGCCGATCGCGTCGGTGAAATTCAGGAACGTCTGGATGAAGCGCAGGAAGCGGCACGTTTCATTCAGCAGCATGGTAATCAGCTGGCGAAACTGGAACCGGTGCTCTCGGTGCTCCAGAGCGATCCGGAACAGTATGAGCAGCTGAAAGAAGATTACGCCTGGTCTCAGCAGGTACAACGCGAAGCCCGCCAGCAGGCATTTGCCCTGACGGAAGTGGTGCAGCGTCGCGCCCACTTTGGCTACTCTGATTCCGCTGAAATGCTCAGCGGTAACAGCGATCTTAACGAGAAACTTCGCCAGCGTCTTGAGCAGGCGGAAGCGGAACGTACTCGCGCCCGTGAAGCCATGCGTACGCACGCTGCGCAGCTGAGTCAGTACAGCCAGGTCATGGCCTCGCTGAAAAGCTCCTATGACACCAAGAAAGAGCTGCTTAACGATTTACACAAAGAGCTGCAGGATATCGGGGTTCGCGCCGACAGCGGCTCGGAAGAGCGGGCGCGTATTCGCCGCGACGAACTGCATGCCCAGTTAAGCAACAACCGCGCGCGCCGTAATCAGCTGGAAAAAGCACTGACCTTCTGTGAAGCGGAGATGGACAACTTGACGCGTCGCCTGCGCAAGCTGGAACGCGACTATCACGAAATGCGCGAGCAGGTTGTGACCGCCAAGGCGGGCTGGTGCGCGGTGATGCGCATGGTGAAAGACAATAACGTTGAGCGTCGTCTGCACCGTCGCGAACTGGCGTACCTTTCCGGGGATGAACTGCGCTCCATGTCGGATAAGGCATTGGGTGCGCTGCGTCTGGCGGTGGCGGATAACGAACATCTGCGCGACGTGCTGCGCATGTCCGAAGATCCAAAACGTCCAGAGCGTAAAATCCAGTTCTTCGTGGCGGTTTACCAGCACCTGCGCGAGCGTATTCGCCAGGATATCATCCGCACCGACGATCCGGTCGAAGCCATCGAGCAGATGGAAATCGAGCTGGGTCGCCTGACGGAAGAGTTAACCTCCCGCGAGCAGAAGCTGGCAATCAGCTCCCGCAGCGTGGCAAATATCATCCGCAAAACCATTCAGCGCGAGCAGAACCGTATTCGTCAGCTGAACCAGGGACTGCAGAGCGTGTCGTTTGGTCAGGTTAACAGCGTGCGTCTGAACGTGAACGTGCGTGAGGCCCACTCGACGCTGCTTGATGTGTTGTCCGAGCAGCACGAACAGCATCAGGATCTATTTAACAGCAACCGCCTGACCTTCTCGGAAGCACTGGCGAAGCTGTACCAGCGCCTGAACCCGCAGATTGATATGGGGCAGCGCACGCCGCAAACCATCGGCGAAGAGCTGCTGGATTACCGTAACTATCTTGAGATGGAAGTGGAGGTCAACCGTGGTTCAGACGGCTGGCTGCGCGCCGAGTCCGGTGCGCTCTCTACAGGTGAGGCTATCGGTACCGGGATGTCTATTCTGGTGATGGTGGTGCAGAGCTGGGAAGATGAAGCGCGTCGTCTGCGCGGCAAAGATATCTCCCCATGCCGCCTGCTGTTCCTTGATGAAGCGGCGCGTCTTGATGCCCGCTCTATCGCCACGCTGTTTGAGCTGTGCGACCGTCTTGATATGCAGCTTATCATCGCGGCACCAGAGAACATCAGCCCGGAAAAAGGCACTACCTATAAGCTGGTGCGTAAAGTCTTCCAGAACAGCGAGCACGTACACGTCGTGGGTCTGCGAGGCTTTGCACCGCAGCCACCGGAGTCGTTACCCGGTACGGCTGACGCTTCCTGAGGCGTTTTGTTACAAAGAGCGGCGCAGTAGCGCCGCTTTTTTTATTCACTTAACTTGTGCTGATAGCGGGGTTATCTTTAAACTTCTTTACATAAGGCAAGGCAACTGCGGTTATGCCTTCCTATACTAACTAAACATAAGCCCCAGAATGATGGGCATGTCGTGAAAAACAGGGGGCAAGGGATGTTGCTAAAGAAAAATCGTGGTCGTCAGCTGTCAGCGCTGGGTTTGTGCCTGACAGTGATGTTTGCTCCACTGTTTACCGCACAGGCGGATGAGCCTGAAGTTGTACCTTCGGACAGCTCTGCAACGACGGGTACACAACCGATGTCGCTGTCTCTGCCGCTGGATCAATCTCCGGCGACGGCGATCATGGCGGGAATCCGGCCGCTACCCGAAGGGATCGACACCGGTTCACTTCGCCAGCAGCTGATGACGGGTTTGCCGTCAGGCTACACGCCAGCCTATGTCAACCAGCTCACGCTGCTGTATGCCGCGCGTGATATGAAACCTATGTGGGAAAACCGCGACGCGGTGCGCGCGTTTCAGCAACAACTGGCGGAAGTCGCGATTGCGGGTTTCCAGCCGCAATTTACCACCTGGGTAGAGCTGCTGACTGACCCTTCCGTTACCGGCCAGGCGCGGGATGTGGTGTTGTCTGATGCGATGATGGGCTACCTGCAGTTTGTGGCGGGCATTCCGGTTAATGGCAACCGCTGGCTGTATAGTCAAAAGCCTTACAAGCTGGCGACCCCGGCGCTGTCAGTGATTAACCAGTGGCAGTTGTCGCTGGATAATGGTGAACTGCCGCGCTTTATCGCAAGCCTTGCGCCTGCGCATCCGCAATACGCCACGATGCATCAATCCTTACTGGCGCTGGTGGCGGACTCGCGGCCGTGGCCGCAACTGCGCGCCACCGCGACGCTTCGCCCTGGCCAGTGGAGCAGCGATGTTCCCGCCCTGCGTGAAATCCTCAGCCGTTCCGGCATCCTCGATGGCGGGCCTAACATTGCTCTTCCTGGCGACGATTCGCAAAACGTGGTGGTCAGCCCGTCAGCCCCGGTCAAAGAGAAAAAAGCTGTAGGGCTAAACAACAAGCCCGCGGCGTACGATCGTGAACTGGTGGCAGCCGTGAAGCAATTCCAGGCCGCGCAAGGGCTGGGGGCTGATGGCGTCATTGGTCAGTCCACGCGTGACTGGCTGAACGTCTCTCCTGCGCAGCGGGCAGGGGTGCTGGCGCTGAATATCCAGCGTTTGCGTTTGCTGCCGGGTACGCTTTCGACCGGCATCATGGTCAATATTCCTGCTTACTCTCTGGTTTATTATCAGGACGGAAACGAAGTGCTGGCGTCCCGCGTCATTGTCGGGCGGCCAGATCGTAAAACGCCGATGATGAGCAGCGCGCTGAACAATGTCGTGGTGAACCCGCCGTGGAACGTTCCGCCGACGCTTGCGCGCAAAGACATCCTGCCTAAGGTGTGGAACGATCCGGGCTATCTGGAACGCCACGGTTATACGGTGATGCGCGGCTGGAACAGTAAAGAAGCGATTGACCCGTATATGGTCGACTGGTCTACGATTACGGCCTCGAACCTGCCGTTCCGTTTCCAGCAGGCACCGGGCGCGCATAACTCGCTGGGACGTTACAAGTTCAATATGCCGAGTTCCGATGCTATTTATTTGCACGATACGCCAAACCACACCCTGTTCCAGAAAGACACCCGCGCGCTCAGCTCCGGCTGCGTTCGTGTAAACAAAGCGTCTGAACTGGCGAACATGCTGTTGCAGGATGCTGGCTGGAACGATACGCGGATCTCTGATGCGCTGAAACAAGGTGATACCCGGTATGTGAATATCCGCCACAATATTCCCGTCAATCTTTACTACCTGACGGCGTTTGTCGGGGCCGACGGGCGTACCCAGTATCGTACAGATATTTACAATTATGATCTCACCGCGCGATCCGGCGCACAAATTTTGCCAAAAGCGGAACAATTAATCAGGTAAATGAAGTAGTTCGGGAAAAATGATTGTCGTAAGTTATGGTGAATACGGGGCAATATGGCTGTAGGCCGCGTATTTACTGGGGTTGGGCGCCTTGACGTTGTCGGCTTTGCCAGTTAAGGTGCCCTTCGTGCGCTAAGCATATTGACGATTTCATTGACCTGTAGACCTGATTATCATGGACAAATTTGACGCTAATCGCCGCAAACTGCTGGCGTTAGGTGGTGTTGCGCTGGGCGCAGCGGCCATCTTGCCGACGCCAGCATTTGCCACCCTCTCGACCCCACGTCCGCGTATTTTAACGCTCAACAATCTTCACACCGGTGAGTCGCTTAAAGCGGAGTTTTTCGATGGCAGAGGCTATATTCAGGATGAATTAGCAAAACTAAACCATTTTTTCCGTGATTTCCGCGCGAATAAAATAAAAGCCATCGATCCAGGACTGTTTGATCAGTTGTTTCGCCTTCAGGGCCTGTTGGGGACCAGCAGACCTGTGCAGCTCATTTCTGGCTATCGCTCGCTCGATACCAATAACGAACTGCGTGCCCACAGCCGTGGGGTAGCGAAAAAAAGCTACCACACCAAAGGGCAGGCAATGGATTTCCACATTGAAGGCGTTTCGTTAGCCAATATTCGCAAAGCTGCGTTATCTATGCGCGCAGGTGGTGTAGGATATTACCCACGTAGCAACTTTGTGCATATTGATACCGGGCCGGTCAGGCACTGGTAATAACGAAACACAGGAGCAGTATGAACTATCGTATTATTCCGGTTACCGCGTTCTCCCAGAACTGTTCATTAATCTGGTGTGAGCAAACCAAACTGGCCGCGCTTGTTGATCCCGGCGGCGACGCTGAGAAAATCAAGCAGGAAGTCGCTGCAAGCGGCGTCACGCTGATGCAGATCCTGCTCACTCACGGTCACCTTGACCACGTGGGGGCAGCAGCTGAACTGGCGCAGCACTACGGTGTGCCGGTTATCGGTCCGGAAAAGGAAGATGAGTTCTGGCTTGAGGGGTTACCTGCCCAAAGTCGCATGTTTGGCCTTGATGAGTGTCAGCCGTTGACGCCCGATCGCTGGCTGAACGAAGGAGATCGTGTAAGCGTAGGGAATGTGACGTTACAGGTGTTGCATTGTCCCGGGCACACGCCGGGCCATATCGTCTTCTTTGATGACCAGTCGCGTCTGCTGATTTCCGGCGATGTGATTTTCAAAGGTGGGGTAGGACGCAGTGATTTTCCGCGCGGCGATCACGGACAGCTGATCCAGTCGATTAAGCAGAAGTTATTGCCGTTAGGCGATGACGTGACGTTTATCCCCGGACACGGCCCAATGTCGACGCTGGGCTATGAACGGCTACACAATCCGTTCCTTCAGGATGAAATGCCTGTCTGGTAACCAGAATGAAAAAAGCCTGCATATGCAGGCTTTTTTGTGGGCGCGAGTTACAGAACGGCGACAATCGCCTCGCACAGCGGTGCCATATTATCTGGCGTCATGCCCGCCACGTTTACGCGGCCAGAGGCAACGGCGTAGACGCCGAACTCTTCACGCAGACGCAGAACCTGTTCTTTGGTCAGGCCGCTGAACGAGAACATGCCGTTTTGCTTGATGATGAAGCTGAAATCACGGTCAGCCCCTTTCTCCGCCAGCGTGCTCACAAACAGCAGACGCATGCGCTGGATACGCTGGCGCATATCGTTCAGCTCCTGCTCCCAGATCGCGCGCAGCGCGTCGTTGCTCAGGATGGTCGCCACCACAGAGGCACCGTGTGCCGGTGGGTTAGAGTAGTTTGCACGGATTACGGATTTCATCTGGCTGAACGCGCGGTCGACGGTCTGATCGTCGGCGGCGACCAGCGTACAGGCACCCACGCGCTCATTGTACAGACCGAAGTTCTTGGAGTATGAGCTTGCGACAATCAGCTCCTGATGAACAGCCGCGAACGCGCGCAGGCCTTCGGCATCTTCTTCCAGCCCGCGAGCAAAGCCCTGGTAGGCGAAGTCGAACAGCGGCAGCCAGCCTTTTTCAACGGACAGTTTTGCCAGCTGTTCCCACTGTTCCAGCGTCGGATCGATACCGGTTGGGTTATGGCAGCAGCCATGGAACAGAACAACGTCACCCGCCTGCGCGTCGTTCAGGCTGGTCAGCAGACCGTCAAAGTCCAGCGCGTGGTTTGCTGCATCGTAGTAAGCGTATTCACGCACTTCCAGACCCGCAGAGTTAAAGACGCTTTTATGGTTTGGCCAGCTTGGGTTGCTGACCCAGACGCGCTTAACGGAGGTGTTTTTCGCCAGGAAATCCGCCGCAACGCGCAGGGCACCGGTGCCGCCTGGCGTTTGTGCTGTACGAGCGCGTTTGCTGCTCACAATCTCACTGCCTTTACCGAACAGCAGTTCCTGCGTGCAGCGACCAAATTCAGGGATACCATCAATACCGAGGTAGTTCTTGGTGGTTTCGTTTTCCAGCAGGTACTGTTCCGCTTTTTTAACGCTGGTCAGTACCGGTGTTTTGCCGGTTTCATCTTTATATACACCAATACCCAGGTTGATTTTGCCAGGGCGGTCATCGGCACGAAACAAATCGGCCAGGCCCAGAATTGGGTCGGCAGGAGCGGCGGTAATGTTCTCAAACATGACGAAGTTCCATTGTGATTACAGAAGTGAAATCCGCTATCAGGTTAACGGTAGATTTACAAAATGCCAACCGTTTGCGACGAAAAGCGTGCAGCTTCTCAAAAGTCGCCATTTTTTGCTTTCAGGCAAAAAAAAACAGGGCCGAAGCCCTGTTCATTAAGCATATAACATTGTGGCGTGCTGATTAGAACTGGTAAACGATACCCAGAGCAACGGTGTCATCATTGTTGATACCGAGCTTGTTGTCGTCTTTCAGCTGGTTGATCTGGTAGTCAACATAGGTGGACATGTTTTTGTTGAAGTAGTAAGTCGCACCCACTTCGATGTAGTTGATGAAGTCTTCGTCACCGATACCTTCTACGTCTTTCGCTTTAGATTTGTAGTAGGAGATGGACGGACGCAGGCCGAAATCGAACTGGTACTGTGCAACAACAGAGAAGTCCTGAGACTTGTTAGCGAAGCCACGGCTGCCCAGACGCGCTGCGTTCTGCATTTCGCCGTACAGTGCTGCCAGGTAGATGTTGTTCGCGTCGTATTTCAGACCAGTTGCCCACTGCTCAGCTTTATCACCGTTACCCCATTCCAGAGTCTGCTGGTTGTTGGTACGGTCAGCGGCGCCGTAAGCACCCAACACTGCGAAGCCATCAAACTCGTAGCTCAGAGAGGTTGCCCAGCCGTCGCCGTTAGAACGGGTAGCGTCGGTACGCTCGTTTTTACCCAGGTACTGAACGCCGAAGTTCAGGCCGTCAACCAGACCGAAGAAGTTGTTGTTACGGTAAGTTGCCAGACCACCGGTACGGCCCGCGAAGAAGTCATCGCTTGCGCCAGTGTCGCCGCCGAACTCAGGCAGCATATCGGTGATACCGATAACGTCATACACCAGGCCATAGTTACGACCGTAGTCGAAGGAGCCTGCGTCACCGAATTTCAGACCTGCGAATGCCAGACGGGTTTTGTTACCGGTCTGTGCGTCGCTGCCTTCAGAGTTGTTACCCTGGAAGTTGTATTCCCACTGGCCGTAACCGGTCAGCTGGTCGTTGATCTGGGTTTCGCCTTTGAAGCCCAGACGCGCGTAAGTCATGTCGCCATCGTTGCCATCATTGTCAGAGAAGTAATGCAGGCCAACAGCTTTCCCGTAAAGATCTAATTTGTTGCCGTCTTTGTTATAGATTTCTGCAGCGTTAGCTGCACCGGCTACCAGCAGGGCAGGGATAACCACTGCCAGGATATTGCGCTTCATCATTATTTATTACCCTCATTGGTTTTTTTATGACACTCGCCACTGCCGCCAATAAATTCTGTCAATAAATATTTCCGGAACTATTGATGAGAGTTAGGTGTCTTTATGTGTCTGACAGGCATCTTTCCATTCATAGAACCGTTTCGCTAGCCTGAAAGTGCTACAATCCTAAAGATTCAGTAACAAAAAGAAATAATGTGTAAGAATATGTGTATTTTCGGGAACTTTGTGAACCACCTCAAACTTCAGAACTGATTGTCTAAATAAGCAGCGTTTTCATTCCTATATATATGAATTGCTTATGTTTATTTTGGATAAAAGGATTTCATATAAACAGAAGTTAAACGATGCATCTTTTCTTATGACCACGAATAGCCTTCCGGAAGGCCGGATAATGGCGTTAATTTTGTGCTATTGCTTAAGAATTCAATAAACACAATAAGACTGTGGTTTATTTTTTGTTCACAGATATTTCGTGGAAATAAAACGTAACAAGCAGGGGATTTGACGGGGTTGCAGCTTAAGCAAGCTGACTTTGAACTGACGAAAATTGACATTGCAGAAGAAAATAATGGCCAGCATGTGCTGGCCATTATCATTGATAACGCGATTAGAAACTGGCGTTACGCGGCGTGCGTGGGAAAGGAATCACATCACGAACGTTCTGTACACCGGTGACGTAGGCAATAAGACGTTCAAAGCCAAGGCCAAAACCGGAGTGCGGAACGGTGCCGTAACGACGCAGATCGCGATACCAGCCGTAGTCAGCAGGGTTAAGACCCATCTCTTCCATACGGGCGTCCAGCACGTCCAGACGCTCTTCACGCTGAGAACCGCCGATGATTTCGCCGATGCCCGGCGCAAGCACGTCCATCGCTGCCACGGTTTTACCGTCTTCGTTAAGGCGCATGTAGAAGGCCTTAATGTCTTTCGGATAGTTTTTCACAACCACTGGCGCTTTGAAGTGTTTCTCTGCCAGATAACGCTCGTGTTCGGAGGAGAGGTCAACACCCCAGTAAACCGGGTTCTCAAACTTCTCGCCGCATGTTTCGAGGATAGCAACCGCATCGGTGTAATCCACCTGCGCAAAGTCAGCGGAAACGAAACGCTCAAGACGAGCAATCGCGTCGTTATCCACGCGTTCAGCGAAGAATTTCATGTCATCAGCACGTTCTTCAAGAACCGCTTTGAACACGTACTTCAGCATGGCTTCTGCCAGACCTGCTACGTCATACAGATCCGCGAAAGCCACTTCTGGCTCCAGCATCCAGAACTCCGCCAGGTGGCGGCTGGTGTTGGAGTTTTCGGCACGGAAGGTTGGGCCGAAGGTGTAGATTTTAGACAGTGCACAGGCGTAGGTTTCGCCGTTGAGCTGGCCGGACACCGTCAGGAAGGCTTCTTTACCGAAGAAGTCTTTGTCGTAATCCACTTTGCCTTCCGGCGTGCGCGGCAGGTTTTCCATATCCAGCGTTGAAACGCGGAACATTTCGCCGGCACCTTCGGTGTCAGACGCGGTGATAAGCGGGGTAGAGACCCAGAAATAACCCTGCTCGTCGAAGAAGCGATGCAGCGCCTGCGCCAGCGTGTGACGCACGCGGGCAACCGCCCCAATCAGGTTGGTGCGCGGACGCAGGTGCGCCACTTCACGCAGATACTCAATGCTGTGGCGTTTTGCCGCCATCGGGTAGGTATCAGGATCTTCAACCCAGCCCGTGACTTCGATAGCGGAAGCCTGAATTTCGAAACTCTGACCCTGACCAGGCGATGCCACAACCACGCCGGTGACAATAACGGAACAACCCGTTGTCAGGTGCAGAACGTCATCATTGTAATTGGGCAGAGAATTATTGATGACGGCCTGTACAGGATCAAAGCAGGAACCGTCATAGACGGCGAGGAAGGAGATGCCAGCTTTAGAATCTCGGCGAGTACGCACCCATCCGCGCACGGTGACTTCTTGGTCAACGGCGACACGGCCCTGGAGTACGTCGGCTACAGGCACAACGCTCATAATATTCTCTCTGTTAATAGTCGGAAAAAATAAACACTTGTCCGCCCTTATAGGGGGGATATCTATGTTACCTGGCATCCGCCATCAGACAAGCAGATTTCGCAGTCAAAAGAGAAGAAATCAGAAATAAATAAGGTGAGAGGGAGCCTGAAAGGCTCCCTGAGGCGGTCAGCTTGCTTTTTTAACCTGCGGCAGATCGAAGGCTTCGCGCAGGGCGCGGACAAATGCTTTGTCGTGACAGATGGTTTTGCCCGGGCTGTCAGAGAGTTTTGCCACCGGCTTACCGTTACATTCCACCAGCTTTATGACGATGTTCAGCGGTTTGACCTGTGGGATATCACAGGTCAAACGGGTCCCGATACCGAAACTCAGGTTCACTCGGGAAGAGAAGTGGCGATAAAGGTCGACGGCTTTCGCCAGATCGAGGTTATCGGAGAAGACCAGCACCTTGCTCATTGGGTCGATGCCCAATGTTTGATAATGGGCAATGGCCTTCTCGCCCCATTCAACCGGGTCGCCGGAGTCATGGCGCAAGCCCTGATAGCGTTGTGCAAACTCAGGACCAAAGTCACGCAGGAACGCGTCCATGGTAATGCAGTCGGTGAGGGCGATACCCAGCTGGTCAGGGTACTCGTCCAGCCAGGCGGCAAGCGCAGCGCGCTGGCTGTTGGCAAGATCGGGGCTGATCTGCTGGTGTGCCTGGAACCATTCGTGTGCCTGGGTGCCCATGGGGGTCAAATCCAGACGACGGGCCAAGTCATAATTGCTGGTGCCTACAAACCACGGTTCCTGCTTCAGACGCTCAACAATGGCCTGCTGTACCTCGCGGGAGAAACGGCGGCGCGTGCCGAAGTCCATCAGACGGAAGCGGGACATATCCAGCCCTTCGGTCAGATGTGAGAATTCGACAAGCTTATGTTCAAGCGAAGCAACCGCCTGCTCAACGCCGGTGTCGGGCGAGCGGTAGCGGTGGGCCAGCTCACTGATGACGGCCAGCAGCGGCACTTCCCACATAATGACTTCACGCCACGGGCCTTCAAGGCGAATGTCCAGCTTGCCATTGTCATTGGTCACGGTGACCTGATCGGGGTTATAGCGGAACTCGCGCAGCCAGTTCAGATAGTCGGCGTGGAAGAAAGGCAGGCCCGAAAGCCAGTGATATTCGTCGTCCTGCAGCGCCAGATGCCGCATGGCATCGACCTGTTCACGAATGGAATCTGCGTAGATACCCAGCAAGTCGTCGCCCCGGCAGCGAAACTCAGCCGCAACCTGAACGTCATGGTAATGGTGAAAAACGGCTTGCTGCATATGCAGTTTATACGCGTCGGTATCCAGCAACGTATGCAGAACAGGAGAAGCGAATCGAGTCATAGGTGCGCAGTAGCATCCTCTCACAGGAGCGTTTAGTACATTAAACAACTCCGGAGTATACCTTGTTTAGTGATTTATTGAACCCCGATCACAACATAAGCTGACTTTAGGGTCGAGCGCATTTCGTGCCCCTGTTAAATAAATGTAGCGAAAAAGCGGTTTGTAACTGAAAAGATGAACATTCTGCGTAGCGCGTTTTACGCAACAGGAATATATTGAAACGTTACTCGACAAACGATGCATAAGGTTTTCTATGACACAACAGCCTCAAGCCAAATACCGCCACGACTACCGTGCGCCGGAATACCTGATTAGCGATATCGATCTGACTTTTGACCTGGATGCCACTAAAACCGTTGTAACGGCGGTAAGCCAGGTGACGCGTCAGAGCGCGACGGCCGTCCCGCTGCGTCTTGATGGTGAAGACCTGACGCTGGTTTCCCTGCATATTAATGACGCCGCCTGGACTGACTATAAAGAAGAAGACAATCAGCTGGTCATTAACAACCTGCCTGAACGCTTTACCCTGCGCATCGTGAATGAAATTAGCCCTGCCGCCAACACCGCGCTGGAAGGGCTTTACCAGTCAGGCGTGGCGCTGTGCACCCAGTGTGAAGCGGAAGGTTTCCGCCACATTACCTGGTATCTGGATCGCCCGGACGTTCTGGCGCGCTTCACCACCAAAATTATCGCCAATAAAACTCTCTATCCGTTCCTGCTCTCCAACGGTAACCGTGTGGGTGAGGGCGAGCTGGAAAACGGACGTCACTGGGTACAGTGGCAGGATCCGTTCCCGAAACCATGCTACCTGTTTGCGCTGGTGGCGGGCGATTTCGACGTGCTGCGCGACACCTTTAAAACCCGCTCCGGGCGCGACGTGGCGCTGGAACTGTTCGTTGACCGTGGCAACCTCGATCGCGCGCCGTGGGCGATGACCTCGCTTATCAACTCCATGAAGTGGGACGAGGAGCGCTTTGGCCTCGAATATGACCTCGACATCTACATGATCGTCGCCGTCGACTTCTTCAACATGGGGGCGATGGAGAACAAAGGCCTTAACGTCTTTAACTCGAAATATGTCCTGGCGCGTACCGATACCGCGACCGATAAAGATTACCTGGATATCGAACGCGTCATTGGCCACGAATATTTCCACAACTGGACCGGTAACCGTGTGACCTGCCGCGACTGGTTCCAGCTGAGCCTGAAAGAGGGCTTAACCGTGTTCCGCGATCAGGAGTTCAGCTCCGATCTGGGTTCGCGTGCGGTTAACCGCATCAACAACGTGCGCACCATGCGCGGCCTGCAATTTGCCGAAGATGCCAGTCCGATGGCGCACCCGATTCGTCCGGACAAAGTGATTGAAATGAACAACTTCTACACCCTGACGGTGTATGAGAAGGGCGCTGAAATCATCCGCATGATCCACACTCTGCTGGGCGAAGAGAATTTCCAGAAAGGGATGCAGCTCTACTTCGAACGTCACGACGGCAGTGCCGCCACCTGCGACGACTTCGTGCAGGCGATGGAAGATGCCTCAAACGTCGATCTGTCTCATTTCCGCCGCTGGTACAGCCAGGCCGGTACGCCGATTGTGAGCGTAAAAGACGACTACAACCCGGAAACCGAGCAGTATTCTCTGACCATCAGCCAGCGCACGCCGCCAACGGCTGAGCAGGAAGAGAAACACCCGCTGCACATTCCGTTCAGCATTGAGCTGTACGATAACGAAGGAAACGTCATCCCGCTGCAGAAGGGCGGCCATCCGGTGCACCACGTGCTGAACGTTACCCAGGCAGAGCAGACCTTTATCTTCGATAACGTTTACTTCCAGCCGGTCCCGGCGCTGCTGTGCGAATTCTCTGCCCCGGTGAAGCTGGAGTACAAGTGGAGCGATCAGCAGCTGACGTTCCTGATGCGTCACGCGCGCAATGACTTCTCTCGCTGGGATGCGGCGCAAAGCCTGCTGGCAACCTACATTAAGCTCAACGTCAACCGTTACCAGCAGGGCCAGCCGCTGACGCTGCCGGTGCATGTGGCTGACGCGTTCCGTGCCATCCTGCTCGATGAGCAGATCGATCCGGCCCTGGCGGCGGAAATTCTGACGCTGCCTTCTGCCAGTGAAATCGCTGAGCTGTTCGACATCATCGACCCGATTGCGATCGTGACCGTTCGCGAAGCGCTGACCCGCACCCTGGCGACCGAGCTGGCGGACGAATTCCTGGCGATTTACAACCTCAACAAGCTGGATGCCTATCGCGTAGAGCATGAGGACATCGGTAAGCGCTCCCTGCGTAACACCTGCCTGCGCTACCTGGCCTTCGGTGACGTCGAGCTGGCGAATACGCTGGTGAGCAAACAGTACCACGAGGCGGACAACATGACCGATGCGCTGGCGGCGCTGGCGGCAAGCGTTGCTGCCGAACTGCCGTGTCGCGATGCGCTAATGCAGGAGTACGATGACAAATGGCATCAGGACGGCCTGGTGATGGACAAGTGGTTTGTTCTGCAGGCCACCAGCCCGTCGGCGGATGTGCTGAGCACCGTGCGCAGCCTGCTGAAGCACCGCTCCTTCACCATGAGCAACCCGAACCGCGTACGTTCTCTGATTGGCGCATTTGCCAGCGCTAACCCGGCAGCGTTCCACGCCGAAGACGGCAGCGGTTATCAGTTTATGGTTGAAATGTTGACCGAGCTGAACAGCCGTAACCCGCAGGTGGCGTCACGTCTGATTGAGCCGCTGATCCGCCTGAAGCGTTATGATGCCGAGCGTCAGGCGAAAATGCGCGCCGCGCTGGAGCAGCTGAAAGGGCTGGAAAACCTCTCTGGCGATCTGTACGAGAAGATCGCTAAAGCGCTAGCGTAAAAAAATTGCCCGGTGGCGCTGCGCTTACCGGGCCTACATAGGGTTTTTCCCTCTCCCTGTGGGAGAGGGCCGGGGTGAGGGCATCAGGCATTAGCCGTAATCAACGCCCGCTCATTCACCCCGCGCTTCATCACCCGATCCAACACTTCCGCCTCCAGTTCCGCCAGCCTTGCTGACCCCACGCGGCGCGGGCGCGGGATATCCACGCTCAAATCCAGGCCAATTTTCCCTTCTTCTATAAGCAACACGCGATCGGCCATCGCAACGGCTTCGCTAACATCATGCGTTACCAACAATACCGTAAACCCATGTTCCTGCCACAGGGACTCAATCAAGGCCTGCATCTCAATCCGCGTCAGGGCATCGAGCGCGCCGAGCGGCTCATCCAGCAGCAACAGCCCCGGACGGTGGATCAGCGCGCGCGCTAGCGCCACGCGCTGCTTCTGCCCACCGGATAACGCCGCAGGCCATTCACCGGCGCGATCCGCCAGGCCCACGGCGGCCAGCGCCTGCCTTGCCGCCTCCCGCCAGTCACCTTTCAGGCCCAGCCCAACGTTATCGATAACCGTTTTCCACGGCAGCAGGCGCGCGTCCTGAAACATCATGCGGGTATCGTCCTGAATATTTGCCAGCGGCGTGGTACCAGCAAGAATATCGCCGCCGTTTGGCGCCTCCAGCCCGGCCAAAAGCCGCAGCAAGGTACTCTTTCCGCCGCCGCTGCGACCCACTACCGCCACAAACTGTCCGGCGGGAATATGTAAATCCAGCGCGTTCAGAATGGTGTTATCGCCGTAGCGTTTCGTGACGCCGCTGAGCAACAGCGGCGTTCCCTGGTTAAGTCGGGCAGTGTTCATGCTTTAGCCTCCTGAGGGGAATAGGCCGGGTTCCAGCGAAGCCAGCTGCGTTCCAGCCACTGGGCGCTGACGTCGGCGAGTTTGCCGAGCAGGGCGTAAAGAACGATGGCGACCACCACCACGTCCGTTTGCAAAAACTCGCGGGCATTCATCGCCAGATAGCCGATGCCGGAGTTGGCCGAAATGGTTTCTGCCACAATCAGCGTCAGCCACATCAGCCCGAGCGCGAAGCGCACGCCAACCATGATTGAGGGCAGGGCACCCGGCAGGATCACATGAGTAAACAGCGCAAAGCCGGATAGCCCATAGCTGCGCGCCATCTCCACCAGGCCACGATCGATATTGCGTATGCCATGCCAGGTGTTGATGTAAATCGGGAACAACGTCCCGAGCGCCACGAGGAAAATTTTGGCGCTTTCATCAATGCCAAACCACAGAATTACCAGCGGGATCAGCGCCAGATGCGGCACGTTGCGCAGCATCTGTATCGACGTATCCAGCAAGCGCTCACCCCAGCGGGACAAACCGCTAATCAGCCCAAGCGTCAGGCCGATGCTTCCACCGATTGAGAAGCCGATCGCCGCGCGCCATGAGCTGATTGCCAGGTGCTGCCACAGCTCACCGCTCACGCTCAGCGACCAGAAGGCTTCAACCACGCCCTCCGGAGAGGGCAGAATGCGGCTGGATAACCAGCCAGCAGACGACGCCAGCTGCCAGACGAGGACAATACCGACGGGTAAAAACCAGGGAGCAGCGCGTAACAGCCATTTTTGCGGGGTGGCAGACATAGCGGCTCCTTAGCTCTGTGCGACGCGGCGCGGAATAAATTCATTCGCTATCGCTTCGCCCTGCGGCTGATGTTGCTGAGGCTGCGGGATCGCCGGAATGGCGACATCCAGATGCGGGAATAACAGCTCGCCGACCTTGTATGCCTCTTCCAGATGCGGATAGCCCGAGAGAATAAAGCTGTCGATACCGAGATCCGCATATTCGTTGATGCGCGCCGCCACGGTCGGGCCATCCCCCACCAGCGCAGTGCCCGCTCCGCCGCGAACCAGGCCAACGCCCGCCCACAGGTTTGGACTGATCTCCAGGTTCTCGCGCTTGCCGTTATGCAGCGAGGCCATGCGGTGCTGCCCGACTGAATCGGTTTTCGCAAACGCCGCCTGTGCTTTTGCGATGGTGGCATCGTCAAGGTGGGATATCAGTTTGTCTGCCGCCTGCCACGCCTCTTCGTTGGTTTCGCGCACAATCACGTGCAGGCGAATACCGAAGCGCACCTGACGGCCATGCGCTGCGGCTTTGGCGCGCACCTGCGCAATCTTTTCTTTTACCAGCTCGGGCGGCTCGCCCCACGTCAGATAGAGATCGACCTGCTCGGCTGCCAGATCCTGCGCGACATCAGACGAGCCGCCGAAATAGAGGGGAGGGCGCGGCTGCTGGATCGGCGGGAAATAGAGCTTCGCGTCGCGAACATGAATATGTTTGCCCTCGAAGGTGACGGTTTCACCTTCGAGCAGGCGTCGCCAGACGCAGGTAAACTCTGCGGAGGCTTCGTAACGCTCGGTATGATCGAGAAACACGCCATCGCCCGCCAGCTCCTGCGGGTCGCTGCCGGTCACCAGGTTAAACAGGGCGCGCCCGTTAGAAAGCCTGTCCAGCGTCGCTGCCTGTCGTGCCGCCACGGTGGGGGAAACCACGCTCGGACGCAGGGCGACCAGGAATTTCAGGCGCTGCGTCACCGGGATCATCGACGCGGCCACCAGCCAGGCATCTTCGCACGAGCGCCCCGTCGGGATCAGCACGCCGGTAAAACCGATTCTGTCCGCGGCCTGCGCAATCTGTTGCAGGTAACCATGGTCAACCGGGCGAGAACCCGCCTCGGTGCCAAGATAGTGCCCATCGCCGTGGGTCGGTAAAAACCAGAAAAGGTTAAGGCTCATGATTTTGCTCCTTCTTTGCCTGCGGGTTGCCAGATACGGTCGCGGATATCCACCTGTTTGGGGACCAGGCGGTTTTGATAGAAGAGGTCAGCGGTCTGCTGCTGGAGAGCGGCGACGTGGGCGTCCACCGGGGCGATGGTGGTGGGCGGCCGATGGTCGAGATAGCTGGCGATCACCGGCTCGGGCAAGCCCATCGATTTCGCCAGCAGGGTGATGCTCTCCTGGCGCTGGCTTTGCGTCAGCGCATCCGCCTGGGTAAAGGTCTCCAGCACGCCCTGTATAAAGGTTCCGTTCTTTTCGGCATACGGGCGTGCCGCCAGGTAAAACGAGCCGGTCTGTTTCAGCGTGGTACCGTCTTTCAGGACGCGCACGCCACCCTGCAGGAGCGCGGCGGAGTAGTACGGGTCCCAGATTGCCCAGGCATCCACGTTTTTCTGCTGGAACGCCGCGCGGGCGTCGGCTGGCGTCAGGTACACTGGCTGGATATCGGCGAACGTAAGTCCAGCCTCCTGCAACGCACGCAACAGCAGGTTGTGCGAGCTGGAACCTTTCTGGAAAGCGACTTTATGTCCTTTGAGGTCGGCGACGCGTTTTATGTCGCTATTTTCCGGCACCAGGATCACTTCGGCTTTAGGCTTGGCGGGTTCAACGCCCACGTACACCAGATCGGCCCCAGCCGCCTGAGCAAAGATCGGGGGGATATCGCCGGTGCTGCCAAGATCGATACTGCCGACGTTAAGCGCCTCCAGCATCTGCGGACCGGCCGGAAACTCCACCCACGAAAAGTGCGTATCCGGGTAGCGTTTTTCCAGCAGCTTATGACTTTTTGCCAGCACCATGCTGACGCTGCCTTTCTGATAGCCGATACGCAGGCTTTCCGGCGCCGTCTCAGCCGCGTGGCTCAGAGAGGATAGGGCCAGTACGCCTGCCAGGGCGAGGCGGGTCAACATTTTATGCATGGGCCACTCCTTGAGATGTCCACGCGGGTACCTGCACATCGCGGCGGTGCAGGGCCTGCCAGAAGGTTTCGAGGGCGCTATCGAGGCGGGTCTGCAGGTTCGGCGTGAACTGCGGTTTATGCTGATAATCAATGACCTGAGAATCGTCTGCGAACACGCCGTGCAGGATCTCCTGGGCCTTCAGGGCGTTCAGCACCGGCTTCAGGGCATAATCCACCGCCAGCAGATGGGCGACCGTTCCCCCTGTCGCCAGCGGCAGCACCACTTTGCCGTCCAGCGCACGTTCGGGCAGCAGGTCGAGCAGGGTTTTCAGTCCACCGGCAAAAGAGGCTTTATATATCGGCGTCGCGACGATCAATCCGTCTGCGCCCTTGAGCTGCTCGGTTAGAGCAATCAGCGCCGGGCTGTCGAAACGGGCATAAAGCAGATCTTCAGGTTCAAAGTTATGCAGGTTCCAGTGGCACACCTCCACGTCCAGGGCGCTGAGCCTGTCGCGGGCGTACTCCAGCAGGGCGCTGGAACGAGAAGGGAATCGTGGACTTCCGGCCAGGGTGATGACGCGCATGCTTGCTCCTTATAACTAATTGTTTGCTTTTATCTAACATTCATAACAATTTTCAGGAGTGTGACATCGCAGGCTTATTCCACTAAATGATTTATCCGCAATTAAACTGCCGGAAACTGCATAAGAAACGAACGGCGAAGTAAACGATTGCGTTTTAACCCGCTTTTTTTGCCACAGGTCAATTCCCTTTCCGGGCCGGATCGCTGATAATCCCCTCCCGGTTTGCACACCGGGAATCCAGGAGAGTTCATGTACTACCCCTTCGTTCGTAAAGCCCTTTTCCAGCTCGATCCTGAGCGCGCTCATGAATTTACATTCCAGCAGTTACGCCGTATTACCGGAACGCCGCTGGCCGCTCTGGTGCGTCAAAACGTGCCGGAAAAACCTGTGCAATGCATGGGGCTGACCTTTAAGAACCCGCTGGGCCTGGCTGCTGGTCTGGATAAAAATGGCGAGTGCATCGATGCCCTGGGCGCGATGGGCTTTGGCGCCATTGAAATCGGTACGGTGACCCCGCGCCCGCAGCCGGGTAACGATAAGCCGCGCCTGTTCCGTCTGGTTGAGGCCGAAGGGCTGATCAACCGTATGGGCTTTAATAACCACGGCGTCGATCATCTGGTTGAGAACGTGAAAAAAGCCCATTTCGACGGCGTATTAGGCATCAATATTGGCAAAAATAAAGACACGCCGGTCGAGCAGGGGAAAGATGACTATCTGATTTGTATGGAAAAAGTCTATGCCTATGCCGGATATATTGCGGTGAATATTTCATCACCCAATACGCCGGGCCTGCGTTCACTGCAATATGGTGAAGCGCTGGACGATCTGCTTAGTGCGATAAAAAATAAACAAAATGCACTCCAGGCGATCCACCATAAATATGTACCGGTGGCGGTGAAGATCGCGCCCGATCTTTCAGTTGAAGAATTGATCCAGGTTGCCGACAGTTTACTGCGCCATAATATTGATGGCGTCATTGCGACCAATACTACCCTCGATCGTTCTCTGGTTCAGGGAATGAAAAATTGTAACGAAGCGGGTGGCTTAAGCGGGCGTCCGGTACAATTAAAAAGCACTGAAATTATTCGGGCATTGTCTGCTGAATTAAAAGGTCAGCTGCCGATTATTGGCGTGGGCGGTATCGACTCGGTTATTGCGGCGCGCGAGAAGATGGCGGCTGGCGCTTCGCTGGTCCAGATTTATTCCGGCTTTATTTTTAAAGGCCCGCAACTGATTAAAGAAATCGTCACGCATATCTAATCTTTTCCCTTTATCAGACAACCAGGGCTTTATTTCCAGCCCTGGTTGTTTTATATTCCCTCGTTGTTGCTTATTTAGACGTTATGGTCTTTTATTAATGTTGATAAAAGCGAGACGGCAAACGAGACATTTTTAGAACAGGACGTTCGGGAAGGGGGATAGTCACATGCGAATTAAACCTGACGATAACTGGCGCTGGTATTATTGTGACGAGCACGATCGAATGATGCTCGATTTAGCCAATGGCATGTTATTTCGCTCACGTTTTGCGCGCCGAATGTTAACCCCGGATGCCTTTGATCCGTCAGGATTTTGCGTTGATGATGCCGCGCTGTATTTCTCTTTCGAAGAGAAATGCCGCGATCTGGAACTCTCTAAAGAACAACGCGCTGAGCTGGTGCTAAATGCGCTGGTCGCGATCCGTTTCCTGAAACCGCAAATGCCCAAGAGCTGGCATTTTCAGGCGCACGGCATGAGCTGGACGCCAGCCGTGGGTGATGCCGCCAGCGTAAACTTAAGCGATACCGCGGAAGAGGTGAGCCTGCTGGTGGTTGAGCCGGGTGAAAACGCCGCGCTTTGTCTGCTGGCCCAGCCCGGTGTGACCATTGCCGGTCGAGTGATGCAGCTTGGCGATGCGATCAAGGTGATGAATGACAGGCTGAAGCCCCAGCTTCGCGTGGATGCCTTCAGCCTTGAGCAGGCCGTTTAAGCCTCTAACTGTACCGACGTTTTTGGAATACAGCTGCAGCAAAGGATCGTACCATCATCCCCAATCGCGGATTTCTTCAGACCCTGAACTTCGCCACTCACCAGCTTGATTCGACAACATCCGCAGATGCCCGCCCGACAGGAATACGGCACGCGAATGCCCGCCTGTTCCAGCTGCTCCAGTAACACCTGTTGATTATTGCCACGGATCGCGTTGCCTTCCCAGTGAATATCGACAGGCGAGCTTGCCTCTGTGATGACGTCCACGAACGCGTCTTCCTGGCTCGCACCGTACACTCTGGCAGGCCCACGGGCGAGGATCTCCACCTCGTCACCCACGCGGATCACACCGCTGGCGCGGGGGATCAGGTTCTGGCCGAAATCAACATCGCCGTTATCCTGGGCGGTACGGAACGACTGCAGTGTTTTCAGCGGTTCGCCGGAAGGATGCTTCTGGCCTTTCTCCGGGCTGACGGTGGTGAAGATACAGCGGCTGCACGGCTTCACCACGTCAAAAATGACGCTGCCGATACGGATCGTTTTCCAGGTGTCTTCTTCCCAGGCATCTGCTCCGGTTACGACCAGATTGGGGCGGAACTGCTCCATCTGGACGCTGGCGCGACAGCGGCTCTGCAGATCGCGCAGCGAGGCTTCGTTTGTCAGCAGGTAAGGAAAACCGTCGGCAAAGGAGAGGGGAACCGCATCGTGGCGCTTAACGCGGCGCGTTAGCGCCGGGCCCACCCAGCGCAACTGGACGTCGCGAGAGAAGTACCCGGTTAGCCAGCGGTTAATCTCGTCCGGAGCAATGCGTGCTGTAAAATGATTCCCCCACACTTCCGTTGGCGCGTCGACTGGCGCAAAATCGGCAAAGCGGATCACCGCGCTGGCACCGTCCGGTGCGGTCAGGTGCAGGCCGTCATGCAGCGGCGAAGGGGTAAAGCGAACCATTTGCGGGAACTGGCGCGCGGTGATGAACGTACCGTCAGGCTCGGTGACCATAAAAATACGATCGAAGGCAAAACCGCTCATGTCAGCGAGCGCGTGAGACACGCCAATCCCGCGCATGGATTTCACCGGATGAATAAAAAGCCTGGATAACGTTGCCACCGCACACTCCTGCAAATGAAAATAAGCCTTCAACTTTATGACATACACGCCATATTAGCTATAATGCGCGACAATTTTCTAAGAGTAAAAGTGACGATATGAATTCTCTGTTTGCCAGTACGGCCCGTGGGCTGGAAGAGCTGTTAAAAACTGAACTGGAAGCCTTAGGCGCGCAAGCGTGTCAGGTGGTTCAGGGTGGTGTCCATTTCGAGGGCGACACGCGGCTTATTTACCAGAGCCTGATGTGGAGCCGTCTGGCGTCGCGCATCATGCTGCCGATGAAAGAGTGCAAGGTCTACAGCGATCTCGACCTCTATACCGGCGTTCAGATGATCGACTGGACAGAGATCTTCTCCCCTGACGCAACCTTTGCGGTGCACTTTAACGGCGTCAACGATGAGATCCGCAACAGCCAGTACGGTGCCCTGCGCGTGAAAGACGCCATCGTGGACTGTTTCACCCGTAAAAATAAGGAACGTCCGAACGTCGATCGTGAAAATCCCGATTTGCGGATCAACGTCTGGCTCAATGGCGACACCGCCAGCATCTCTCTCGATCTGAGCGGAGCGGGCTTACACCTGCGCGGCTACCGCGACAGCACCGGTATGGCACCCATTAAAGAAACCCTCGCCGCCGCCATTGTTATGCGCTCTGGGTGGCAACCGGGTACCCCGCTGCTCGATCCGATGTGCGGTTCCGGTACGCTGCTGATTGAAGCGGCCATGCTGGCAACCGACCGTGCGCCAGGGCTGCACCGCGGCCACTGGGGCTTCAAAGGGTGGGCACAGCACGACGAGGCGATCTGGAAAGAGGTGAAAGCCGATGCGCAGACCCGTGCGCGTAAAGGCCTGGCAGAATACACCTCCCATTTCTACGGCTCTGACAGCGACGCACGCGTTATTGAACGCGCGCGCAGCAACGCCCGCCGTGCAGGTATCGGCGAGCTGGTGACCTTCGAGGTAAAAGACGTTGCCAACCTGACCAATCCGCTGCCAAAAGGCCCGTACGGCACCGTTATCAGCAACCCGCCATACGGTGAGCGCCTTGACAGCGAACCGGCGCTGATTGCCCTGCACAGCCTGCTCGGTCGCAACATGAAAGACCACTTCGGCGGCTGGAACCTGTCGCTGTTTAGCGCCTCGCCTGAGCTGTTAAGCTGCCTGCAGCTGCGTGCCGATCGCCAGTTTAAGGCCAAAAACGGTCCGCTGGATTGTGTGCAGAAAAACTACCATCTGGCAGAGAAAACGGCGGACAGCAAGCCTTCCGGCGTGGCGGAAGATTACGCCAACCGTCTGCGTAAAAACCTGAAGAAGTTTGAAAAGTGGGCGAAACAGGAAGGCATTGAATGTTATCGCCTGTACGATGCCGATCTGCCGGAATATAACGTCGCGGTAGACCGCTATGCGGACTGGGTAGTCGTTCAGGAATATGCCCCGCCTAAAACTGTTGATGCACAGAAAGCGCGTCAGCGTATGCTGGACGTGATCGCGGCGACCATCAGCGTGCTGGGTATTGCCCCTAACAAGCTGGTCCTCAAAACCCGCGAGCGCCAGAAGGGTAAAAATCAGTACCAGAAGATGAATGAGAAGGGTGATTTTATCGAAGTGGGTGAATACAACGCCCGTCTTTGGGTCAACCTGACCGACTATCTTGATACCGGGCTGTTCCTCGATCACCGTATTGCCCGTCGTATGCTGGGCCAGATGAGCAAAGGTAAGGACTTCCTGAACCTGTTCTCCTACACCGGCAGTGCCAGCGTCCATGCTGGCCTGGGCGGGGCGCGCAGCACGACCACCGTCGACATGTCTCGCACCTATCTGGAATGGGCGGAGCGAAACTTACGCCTGAACGGTTTGACCGGGCGTCAGCATCGTCTGATGCAGGCCGACGTGCTGGGCTGGCTGCGCGACACCCATGAACAGTTCGATCTGATCTTTATCGATCCCCCAACGTTCTCTAACTCCAAGCGTATGGAAGATAGCTTTGATGTTCAACGCGATCACCTGCGCCTGATGACCGACCTGAAACGCCTCCTGCGCAAGGGCGGCACCATTATGTTCTCGAATAACAAACGCGGATTCCGCATGGATCACGACGGCCTGGCCGCTCTGGGACTGAAAGCACAAGAAATCAGTCAAAAAACGCTGTCTCAGGACTTCGCCCGTAATCGTCAGATCCATAACTGCTGGTTAATCTCCGCGGTCTGAAAGGAAAATTAAATGTCACTAATTAGTATGCATGGCGCCTGGCTGTCCTTCAGCGATGCGCCTCTTCTCGACGATACTGAACTGCATATCGAAGATAACGAGCGCGTTTGTCTGGTAGGCCGTAACGGCGCGGGTAAATCCACGCTGATGAAGATATTAAACCGTGAGCAGGGTCTGGATGACGGACGCATCGTTTACGAGCAGGATCTGATTGTTTCCCGCCTGCAGCAGGATCCACCGCGTAACGTGGCGGGGACCGTGTACGACTTCGTCGCGGAAGGGATCTCTGAACAGGCTGAATACCTGAAGGGCTATCACGAAATTTCGCATCTGGTGATGACCGATCCGAGCGAGAAAAACCTGAATGAGATGGCGCGCCTGCAGGAGCTGCTGGATCACCACGGGCTGTGGCAGCTTGAAAGCCGTATTACCGAAGTGCTGGATCAGTTAGGTCTGGATGCGGACATGGAACTGGCGTCGCTCTCCGGTGGCTGGCTGCGTAAAGCGGCGCTCGGCCGCGCGCTGGTCAGCGGCCCGAAAGTACTGCTGCTGGACGAACCGACCAACCACCTGGATATCGAAGCCATCGACTGGCTGGAAGGGTTCCTGAAAACCTTCAACGGCACGATCATCTTCATCTCGCACGACCGTTCGTTTATTCGCAATATGGCCACCCGCATTGTCGATCTCGATCGCGGAAAGCTGGTGACCTATCCTGGCGATTACGATACCTATCTGCTGGAAAAAGAAGAAAACCTGCGCGTTGAGGAGCTGCAAAACGCCGAGTTCGACCGCAAGCTGGCGCAGGAAGAGGTCTGGATCCGCCAGGGCATTAAAGCCCGTCGTACCCGTAACGAAGGCCGCGTGCGCGCGCTGAAAGCGATGCGCAACGAGCGCAGCGCCCGCCGTGAAGTGATGGGCAGCGCGAAGATGCAGGTAGAAGAAGCTTCCCGCTCAGGCAAGATTGTGTTCGAGATGGAAGATGTCAATTACCAGGTCGACGGCAAAGTTCTGGTGAAAGATTTCTCCGCGCAGGTACAACGTGGCGACAAAATCGCGCTTATCGGCCCGAACGGTTGCGGTAAAACCACGCTGCTGAAGCTGATGCTCGGCCAGCTACAGGCTGACAGCGGCCGCGTGCACTGCGGTACTAAGCTGGAAGTGGCCTATTTCGACCAGCACCGCGCGGAGCTGGATCCGGACAGAACGGTGATGGATAACCTTGCCGAAGGTAAGCAGGAAGTGATGGTTAACGGCAAGCCGCGCCACGTGCTGGGCTACCTGCAGGACTTCCTGTTCCACCCTAAACGGGCGATGACGCCGGTACGCGCGCTATCCGGTGGGGAACGAAATCGTCTCCTGCTTGCACGTTTGTTCCTGAAACCGAGCAATCTGTTAATTCTCGATGAACCGACCAACGATCTGGATGTCGAAACGCTGGAACTGCTGGAAGAGTTGATCGACGGCTATCAGGGCACCGTCATGCTGGTGAGCCACGATCGTCAGTTCGTTGATAACACCGTTACCGAATGCTGGATCTTCGAAGGCGAAGGCCGCATTGGTCAGTACGTGGGCGGGTATCACGATGCGCGTGGACAGCAGACGCAGTCCCTGGCGCTAAAACAGGCGAAATCCAGAAACGTACCAGAACCTGCTGTCGCGAAAGCAGAAAGTGCAAAAAAATCACCTGCTAAAATGAGCTATAACCTGCAGCGCGAGCTGGAAGCATTGCCGCAGCGTCTTGAAGAGCTGGAAGCGGCGCTTGAAGCGCTGCAAACCCAGGTGGCGGATGCCTCCTTCTTTACGCAGCCTCACGACTATACTCAGAAAGTACTGGCAGACCTGTCCCAGGCAGAGAAGGCGCTGGAAGAGGCGTTTGAGCGCTGGGAATACCTTGAATCACTGAAAAACGGCGCATAACAGGGATCAACAATGTGTGACCAGCACCATGCCGACCGACATATATTATGTTCGCAATGCGATATGCTCGTGGCGATACCAGAGCTGGGTCACGGACATAAGGCGACGTGCCCGCGCTGCGGAGCAACCTTAACGACGGAGTGGGACGCGCCAAGGCAGCGTCCTACCGCCTACGCTATTGTCGCGCTGTTCATGCTGGTGCTCTCGAATCTCTTCCCCTTCATTTATATGAAGGTGGGAGGGATGACCAGCCAGGTCAAATTACTTGAAATACCGGGGGTGATGTTCACCGAAGATTACGCCAGCCTCGGTACCTTCTTTCTGTTATTCGTCCAAATCGTTCCGGCGTTTTGCCTGATCGCCATCCTGCTTCTGGTCAACCGCGTCCGGATGCCCACGCCCGTTAAAATCAGGCTCGCGCGAACCCTGTTCCTGCTGAAAAGCTGGGGAATGGCAGAGATTTTTCTGGCGGGGATCCTGGTGAGCTTTGTGAAGCTGATGGCCTACGGCGATGTCGGGATTGGCAGCAGCTTTATTCCCTGGTGTCTCTACTGTGTGTTGCAGCTGCGTGCGTTTCAGTGCGTGGACCGACGCTGGACGTGGGACGACATCGCGCCTGCTCCCACCCTTAACCAGACGGTTAAGGTGGGCGTGCCGGGTATCCGCCAGGGGCTGCGCTCCTGCTCTTGCTGTACTGCCGTGCTGCCGGCCGATCGGGAAGTGTGCCCGCGCTGTGGAACGACGGGGCACGTGCGGCGTAAAAATAGCCTGCAGTGGACCATGGCGCTGCTGGTTACGTCGATCATGCTCTATCTGCCCGCCAATATTTTGCCGATCATGATTACCGATCTGCTCGGTGACAAAATGCCCTCGACAATCCTTGCCGGGGTCATTTTGCTGTGGGGGGAGGGGTCCTACCCCGTTGCTGGCGTGATATTCATTGCCAGTATTATGGTGCCCACCTTAAAGATGATCGCCATCGCCTGGCTGTGCTGGGACGCAAAAGGGCACGGCAAGCGCGACAGCGAACGTATGCACCTGATTTATGAAGTGGTGGAGTTCGTCGGGCGCTGGTCAATGATCGATGTCTTTGTGATTGCGGTGCTCTCTGCGCTGGTGCGTATGGGGGGACTTATGAGTATTTATCCCGCGCTGGGCGCGCTAATGTTTGCGTTGGTCGTGATTATGACCATGTTTGCGGCCATGACCTTCGACCCTCGTTTATCGTGGGATCGTGAGCCAGATTCAAGCCATGAGGAAGAGTTAGAGCATGGAAAATAAGAGTGGAGAGGCGAAAGTGCGCAAGGTCAAGAACTGGTCGCCGGTGTGGATTTTCCCCATCGTGACCGCGCTGATCGGTGCATGGATCCTGTTTTATCATTACAGCCATCAGGGACCGGAAGTCACGCTTATCACCACTAACGCGGAAGGCATTGAGGGTGGGAAAACCACCATCAAAAGCCGCAGCGTGGACGTCGGTGTGGTAGAGAGCGCGACGCTGACGGATGATTTAACGCACGTTGAAATCAAGGCGCGCTTACATGCCGGGATGGAGAAGCTGCTTCATAATGATTCCGTATTCTGGGTGGTTAAACCCCAGGTCGGGCGAGAAGGGATCAGCGGCTTAGGCACGCTGTTGTCCGGCGCCTATATTGAGCTGCAGCCGGGGAGCAAAGGCACCCAGCCTGCCCAGTATCAGCTGTTAGATTCACCGCCGCTTGCGCCACCGGATGCAAAAGGGATTCGTGTTATCCTCGACAGCAAAAAAGCCGGTCAGCTCTCGCCTGGCGACCCGGTATTGTTCCGGGGCTATCGCGTTGGCTCGGTTGAAACCAGTACCTTCGATCCGCAAAAACGCACCATCAGCTATCAGCTGTTTATCAATGCGCCAAACGATCGTCTGGTGACCAGCAACGTTCGTTTCTGGAAAGACAGCGGGATCGCCGTGGATCTGACCTCTGCCGGAATGCGCGTTGAAATGGGATCCCTGACCACGCTCTTTGGCGGCGGTGTGAGCTTCGATGTGCCAGAGGGGATCGACATCGGCCAGCCTGTTGCCGAGAAAACCGCCTTCAGGCTCTTTGATGATCAGAAAAGCATTCAGGATGCGCTCTATACCGATCACATTGACTACCTGATGTTCTTTAAAGATTCCGTTCGTGGCCTGCAGCCGGGAGCGCCGGTTGAGTTCCGTGGGATCCGCCTGGGTACGGTCGGACAGGTACCGTTCTTCGTTCCGGGCCTGCGTCAGGTGCTGGACGACGATTACCGCATTCCGGTGCTGATTCGCATTGAGCCAGAGCGTCTGATCAACCAGATTGGCGAAAATCAGGATATCGGCGCGCATATCACCGAGCTGATGAACCGCGGGCTGCGCGGCTCGCTGAAGACCGGCAACCTGGTGACGGGCGCGCTGTATGTCGATATGGATTTCTATCCAAAAGCGCCTGCCATCACCGGTCAACGCGAATTTGGCGGCTACAAAATCATTCCAACGGTCAGCAGTGGTCTTGCACAGATCCAGCAGCGTCTGATGGATACGCTGGATAAGATTAACAATCTGCCGTTGAACCCAATGATTGAAGCGGCGACCAACTCGCTGAGTCAGAGCCAGGCGACCATGCGCCGTCTGCAGACCACGCTTGATAATATCAACAAGATCACTGCGAGCCAGTCTATGCAGCAGCTGCCGCAGGACATGCAGAAAACGCTGCGTGAATTGAATCGCAGCATGCAGGGCTTCCAGCCGGGATCGGCGGCCTACAATAAGATGGTGGCCGATATGCAGCGTCTTGATCAGGTGTTGCGTGAACTCCAGCCGGTTCTGAAAACGCTCAACGAGAAGAGCAACGCGCTGGTGTTTGAAGCGAAAGATAAAAAGGATCCTGAGCCTAAGAGGGCGAAACAATGAAAAAATGGCTGGTAATTGTCGGAGCGCTGGTATTAACGGCCTGTAGCTCGGGGAGTGAAAATAAAAGTTACTATCAGCTGCCGTTGAACGCCCAGTCGGGCGCGCAAAGCAGCGCTTCACAGGGTAACCGTCTGCTGTGGGTAGAACAGGTAGCGGTTCCGGATTATCTGGCGGGTAATGGCGTGGTGTACCAGACCAGCGATGTCCAGTACGTGATTGCCAACAATAATCTGTGGGCCAGCCCGCTGGATCAGCAGCTGCGTAACACGCTGGTGGCGAATCTGAGCAGCCAGCTTCCCGGGTGGATTGTCGCGTCTCAGCCGCTGGGAAGCGATCAGGATACGCTGAACGTCACGGTAACGGGCTTCCATGGCCGTTATGACGGTGCCGTGGTGATCAGTGGCGAATGGCTTCTGAATCACCAGGGACAGCTGATTAAGTGCCCGTTCCATCTGGAAATGAAGCAGCAAAAAGATGGTTATGATGAGATGGTGAAAGTGCTGGCCCAGGGCTGGGCACAGGAATCGGCGGCTATCGCGCGCGAGATCGCCCGGCTTCCATAAGTAAAATTCATAATCAAAAACCGCCGTCAGCCATCCGCTAACGGCGGTTTTTTTTTCGTTTTACCATCAGGTTGTTACTTGTCCTTCATCACATTTTTTGTACAAATGAACTTCCGTATAGTTCACAAATATGACATCCGTATGAATTTTGACCGTTGACGCAGAAGATGATTCGGGTTATTCGTTTACTGTGCTTGCATACGTTGCAACCACTGTTTTCTTTCCACCAGACAAAAGAATGAGGGAAACGAGGCATGAAGAGACAGAAACGAGATCGCCTGGAAAGGGCTCATCAACGTGGTTATCAGGCTGGCATCGCCGGACGTTCAAAAGAAATGTGTCCCTATCAAACCTTGAATCAGAGGTCGCAATGGTTAGGGGGCTGGCGAGAAGCCATCGGAGACAGGGCAGTACTTGCTTGATAGCGTCTCTTTAAAAAAGAAACCTCCGCACTGCGGAGGTTTCGCCTTTCTGGGGAGTGCTACAACGCGTTAATCAGAACGCGGAGGTGTCCTGGAACAGACCCACTTTCAGATCGCTCGCGGAGTAGATCAGACGACCGTCTACCAGCACTTCGCCATCCGCCAGGCCCATGATCAGGCGACGGTTAACAATACGTTTGAAGTGAATACGGTAAGTCACCTTCTTCGCAGTAGGCAGAACCTGGCCGGTGAATTTCACTTCGCCCACGCCCAGCGCGCGGCCTTTACCTTCGCCACCCAGCCAACCCAGGTAGAAGCCAACCAGCTGCCACATAGCGTCCAGGCCCAGGCAGCCAGGCATTACCGGATCGCCAATAAAGTGGCAACCGAAGAACCACAGGTCCGGGTTGATATCGAGTTCCGCTTCAACATAACCTTTATCAAAGTTGCCGCCGGTTTCGGTCATTTTCACGACACGATCCATCATCAGCATGCTTGGGGCCGGTAACTGCGGGCCGTTAGCGCCAAACAGTTCACCACGACCAGAGGCAAGAAGGTCTTCTTTTGTATAGGATTCGCGTTTATCTACCATGTTCTCAGTAAGCCTTATTTTAGTGAAGCACGCAGGATAGCTAACACGTGTACGCTGAACAAGTCCGATCAGTTCGGACTAAACCAGCTTAACCAGCGTAACGGCCATGGATAACGATGGCGTGCATCCTGTTGTGTCGCCTGAGCGATGCGTTCCTGAATAGTCTGCATGAGGGTTGTCTGGCCTTCACCATCCCAGTTCAGGTTTGTCAGTAAGGGTAGCGCATCCTCGATGCCTTCGATGGCCCAGATGGCGAATTGCTCCTGTTCTACGGCCTCGAGCAATGCCTGGCTAAGGCTCAGATGGCGAGCGTTCGGCGCAGGAATGATCACACCCTGTTTGCCGTTCAGGCCACGCTGCTGGCAGATGGAGAAGAAGCCTTCGATTTTCTCGTTCAGGCCGCCAACCGGCTGAGCGCGACCAAACTGATCGACTGAACCCGTAATCGCAATATTCTGATTAATGGGCACTTCTGCCAGGGCGCTGATTAACGTACACAGCTCCGCCATTGAGGCGCTGTCACCGTCCACTTCACTGTAGGATTGCTCAAAGGTCAGTGAGGCCGAGAAGGGGATCTGCTGCTCAAGCTGCAGTTCCGACATCAGGAACGCCTGCATGATCATCATGCCCTTGGCGTGAATATTCCCGCCCAGCTCTGCTTTACGCTCAATGTCGATAAACTCACCGTCACCAATGTGAACAACGCAGCTGATACGGGAAGGTTCGCCAAACGCGCGCGGGTGCCCCGGGAACTCAATCACGGAGAGGGCGTTAATCTGCCCAATGCGTTCGCCTTCGGTTTCGACAATGATCTGTTCCAGCAGGATCTCATCCTGCATGCGCTCGGCCAGATACCCTTCGCGCCATTCACGCTGCGCAAGCATCTGGGAAAGTTGCTCGCCGCTGAAGGCCGCGTCACCGCTTATCACGCCCACTTCGCGCAGCTGTCTGGCGATCCACAGCAGAGAGAGCGGCAGGGTTTCCTGATCGCCGGTGTAGCGTACGGCTTCCCGGATGAGACCGGGCCAGGCATCCGGAGCAGGCGTTGGCAGCGAAGCACGCTGCGCCAGGCCCATCACCCACTGGCACCATTGCGCCATATCATCCGCATCGGTTATCTGGAGCGTATCTTCGAATTCGCTGTAAATAGCCTGCTCGGCCAGTTCTGGCTCCATTTCCTGGAAATCAGCCAGAGATTCACGATCGCCGGTCAGCACCACCGTAAGGGACAGCGGCATCGACGGTACTGCGACGGGAAGAGGGCGTGATTCATCGTAACTCACCCAGTCGAAACGCTGCTGGGTCACGATCGTTTTCAGGCGCATCCACAGCAGCGGCTGAGAGAGGAGGGTGCGCAGCGAGATAATCAACACGCCGCCATTTGCGCGGTGCACCAGCCCCGGCTGAAGCGTCAGTTCGCCGTTAAACTGGCGGAGGCAGCCAAAGAGCTGTTCTGCTTCTGCCCAGTTGGCGGTAATGACATCCCCTTTCGATGCAAAAAGCCCATCCGCCTCGTCAGCGGGAGTGAAGGTGATATGTTGCCCTGCAATACAATAGTGGCCGCCAAAGACGTTGTTCGTTTCTGACCGCAACTGGCGCATGGCATCACCCAGAAGCGTCAAATACTCGGCTTCTTCCGGGGCTTTGAGCAGCATGAAAGGAGATGTCGCCCACGGGCTTAACACCTGCTCCAGCGCATAATGCAAACGCGGTTGTGTATCGCTAAGTATGAATTCGTTTTCTTTTGTGAGGTCTGGCTGTGCAAACAGCTCCTGATAGCTCTCGGTATCGGGAACCAGGTCACGCCATGCAAGTTTCGTAATGGTCAAAGTTGATGTTTTTTAGTCAGATGTAAAACCGTGGAGTATACCGTAAGCGGAGGCCTCTTCCCAAGCGGGAATGGGGATTTCGGCAGGCGATTCTCCTGCAATGCTGCACAGGTTATGATTTCTTTTCAGCAGATTGCTAAAAAACTGATATTCTGAACAGAGTTACGTGGTAACACTGAGATCGCAATGAAATATCAACAACTGGAAAACCTCGAAAGCGGCTGGAAATGGAAGTACCTGGTCAAAAAGCACCGTGAGGGCGAGTTGATCACCTGCTACCTCGAAGCCAGCGCGGCGCAAGACGCCGTAGATATTTTGCTGACCCTCGAAAACGAACCGGTATTGGTTAACGGCTGGATTGAAAAGCATATCAACCCGGCACTGTTGAACCGGATGAAACAGACGATTCGGGCGCGTCGCAAGCGGCATTTTAATGCCGAGCATCAGCACACCCGTAAAAAATCAATCGATCTGGAGTTTATGGTCTGGCAACGGCTGGCGGGGCTTGCGCAGCGGCGCGGGAAAACCCTGTCGGAAACGGTGGTTCAGCTGATTGAAGATGCGGAACATAAAGAAAAGTATGCCAGTCAGATGTCGACGTTGAAAAACGATTTGCAGGCGCTGCTGGGCAAAAAATAGTTTTTTGGCTTTCTTCAGGCAATAAAAAACCCCGCAATGCGGGGTTTTTTTATAAGACGCTAACTTATGCCGCTGGCTGAGTTACAACGTCTTTGATGCCTTTAACTTCGATCTCTACGCGACGATCTGGAGCCAGGCAGTCAATCAGTGCAGCGCGAGGTTTCACGTTGTCACAGGTGTTGCCAGTAACTGGGTTAGATTCGCCCATACCACGTGGGGAGATCTTGTTAGCTGGGATACCTTTAGATACCAGGTAATCAACTACAGACTGTGCACGTTTCTCGGACAGACCCTGGTTGTAGGCATCAGAACCGATACGGTCGGTGAAGCCCAGAACCACTACAGAACCGTCTTTAGGATCCAGGTTGCTCAGCTGGGTGTACAGCTGATCCAGTGCCTGCTGACCTTCTGGTTTCAGGGTAGCTTTGTTGAAGTTGAACAGAACGTCAGACTTCAGAGTGAAGTGCTTGGTCTGTACTTCTGGCGCTGGAGCCGGTGCTGGAGCTACGACTGGCGCATCTTCCTGCTGACCGAAACGGTAAGAAACACCAACGCTCAGCATGCCGTTGTCTGGACGAACGCCAACGGTAGCACCGTCGCCGATGTTGTTAACCCACTGGTATTCCAGACGGGTAGCGATGTCACGGGTCATAGCCCACTCAACGCCACCAGCGAATACTGGGGAAACGCCAGTGTCATGGTCGTCGCCAGCGATGCTGTTGCTGGAGTCTGCACGCCATACCATGCCGCCCAGACGGGTGTACACGTCCAGATCGTCAGTTACTGGGTAACCCAGTTTAGCGGTCAGCTGAACGCCTTGAGCTTTGAAAGCGCCATTTACGTTGTCGCCTTTGTATGGCATACGACCTAACCAGTCGTAACCCATTTCAAAACCAACATACGGGTTAACCTGATAGCCACCGAACGCGCCTGCACCCAGCTGGCTCTCGTGAGTTGGGCCATCGTTGTTCAGGCTGCTGTTGTACCAGCCGGTGTCATGGAACTGAGACCAGCCCAGTTTACCACCTGCATACCAGGTATTATCTTTCGGAGCGGCCTGCGCTACGGTAGCGAAGCCAGCCAGTGCCACTGCAATCGCGATAGCTGTCTTTTTCATTTTTTGCGCCTCGTTATCATCCAAAATTTGCCATGAAGATCTCCACGGAGAAATCACGGTTAAATCCTTCACCGGGGGGCGTGGTCAAATATAAGTCTACCGATATCTTCGGCTTAGGCCGAGCACCCCTGGCGATGTAAAGTCTACAACGTAGATGAAAACTTACAAGTGTGAACTCTGTCAGGCATATGAAAAAAAAAGTTCCGTATAGCGAATATTTAACATTTTACGAACGAATTTTGTACAGTAAAATTAACGAGAACCGCTCCAGACAAGCCTTGCCGCAGGTTTTGCTTTTTGAACTATTTACACAACTGAGTGTCGAAAAAAATTCCAGGAAAACTCTTAAATTTACTCAGTGATACAAATTCGAGTGAATTTTTAGCCCTGAATGTTGTCCTCTGCGATAAGAATCGGCACGCACGGGACGCATAATAAACCCGATTGCATGACCATCTTCTGCTGCTTCGGTCAAACGATGATGCTCTTCTTCCGTCAGTTCTTCCGACAGCCACCCGATCACCACGCTGTAATTTCCGGTGCGTAACGCGCGGATCATCGACTCAACCGTATCACACGGGGAGAGTTGGTTGATCTGCATCACCTTGGTCAGCGGCAGGCCCGCAGACTGAACCCATTCCCGGCTCAATTTTTGCTGTGGCGTCAGCCAAAGCTGCCAGCGCGATTGTTGTCCGAGCTGTTGTAACAGCGGCAACAGCAACAGCTGCGTTAACATGGGCTGGTCTTCACGATAAACCACTTCACTGATAAGACCTGTCGACACGCGACCGGTGGAATTTTGCGCGACATCGCCAGCAGAAGTTGAGAGAGATGTTGAGCGATTTGCATAGCCTGAAGTGTACATATTCATTCCAGCCCTGTAGTTACTGTATGGATATACAGTAACCCCTGTGTGCATAAAGATCAACCTCATTTTCGGAAAGCAACTCGCAAATTTGGTCCTTTCCTGGCGTGTCCGAAAAAATGATCTTGCTCATGAGCCATAAGTTGCCTATGTTCCTGCTAACGGATCCGTTAGTGATAAATTTTGTCGTTAATAGTTGATTTTTAATGGAAATATCATGAAAAAGATATCATATGAACGGATTTATAAATCGCAGGAATATCTCTCCCCTCTGGGTGAAATTCACCATCGGGCGCTGTTCGGCGGCTACACCCTGGCGGTAGACGATGCGGTGTTTGCCATGGTGTCAGACGGTGAACTTTACCTGCGTGCCTGCGAGGAGAGCGCGACCTATTGCGTCAAGCATCCTTCTTCCTTCTTAACGCTTGTTAAGCGAGGCCGCCCCGTCCTGCTGAATTACTATCGCGTGGATGAAGGGCTTTGGCAGGATCGGCAAAAACTGCTTCAGCTCTCCTCTTATGCTCTGGATGCGGCACGAAAAGAGCGTAGCCTGCGCTATCAACGAAACCGGCTCAAGGATCTGCCTAACCTGACTTTCCAGATTGAAGTGTTGCTCTACGAAGCCGGCATTACGAATGAAGAGACGTTGCGGGAGCTCGGCGCAAAGACCAGCTGGCTAAAAATCAGGTCGAAAAACCGAGCGCTGAGTATCAAAGTGCTTTTTGCCCTTGAAGGGGCCATTGAGGGGATGCATGAGGCGGCACTCCCGGCGAACATTCGCCGGGAGCTTACGGAGTGGTTTAATACACTGCCTGAGGTGCAGGAGAGTCGTTCCGCCAGGTAGCAATCTGCTGTTGCAGTCGGCAAATTTCCGGCAGCAAAGCAATAAGCAGGCCTATCTGCTGCAAAACCAGCGGAGCTTTGTTGTCGGTTCCCGGATCGAGATGCGCAATTCGCTGGGACAGTTCATCCAGCGCCTGCTGAACTTTCGGCTCGTCGGCTGGCTGATGGTGAAGGGCATCGTCGACGTAGCACACAGCATCATCCAGCAGGTTCAGGATGGCGGTGTTTTTCAGCTTCTCGCGGTGGGCACCCAGCGTGGAAATATAGCTGGTAAACGTATGGTTCAGGCACAGCAGGCGAAAGGCGGTTTCCCGGATGTCCGGTGTGGCCCGGGGTTCCGTAGACATATTCGAGACCACGGAAGCCAGTTCGGCATCGCTGTTGTGCGCATCCCGGCGGGCTATACGGTAGGCCAGACGGTTATCACGCCCCTGGTGATATTGCTCAAGAATGGCGTCAAGGTAACGACAGTTTGCGTTCATCGCCCTGTCTATCACGCGCGGCAGATTGCGAAAACGCCAGTCGGGCCAGATAAAACTCACCGCCGCCCAGGCGATAGCGCAGCCGATTAAAGTATCTATTACGCGCGGCAGGGCTACCTCGAAGCCTTCACCCAGCAGGTTGAAGCAGAGCAGCACCAGCAGGGTAATGAACATGGTGGCGTGTGCGTACTGGACGTTTCGAAACGCAAAGAACAACACCCCCGTTATGACGATAAGAATGAGTTGCCCTTCAACGGACGGAACGAAATAGAGCACCGGTAGCCCGATAGCAACGCCCACCAGCGTACCGATAACACGCAGCGCAAGGCGGTGTCGCGTGGCGTTATAGTTAGGCTGGCAGACAAACAGGCTGGTTAGCAGGATCCAGTAACCGTGTTGCAGCCCGGTTATCTGAATGAAGGCATAACCCACACACAGCACCAGCGACATCCTCACCGCGTGGCGAAACAGCGCGGATTCCGGCGTGAAGTTGCGGCTCAGGCGCAGCCACATGTCGCTAAATCCGTGCAGACTATCGTCCGCCAGCTGGTTTTCGGCATCGTTACCCGGCAGGGCCATCGCCTGCTCGGATTCAATGGTCGCCAGCTGCGCATCAATCGCCCGCAGGTTATTGAGCAGAAAACCGAGCGCCTTGATCTGCTCCGGCGATGTTCCACTGGCCTGCACGCGATCGAGCGCCGCATCAAGATGGCTAAAGGCATGTTCAAAACGCGGGTCATGCTGGTAGGGCGTACGCAGCAGTATGGAGCGCGCCAGCTGCTGGCAGGCCTGGGACTGCATCGACAGCAGCCGCTGGAAACGGAACATCACGTCACTGTAGCGGAACTTCTCGCGCAGAGCCGCATACTGCACGTGCGAGGAGCTGGCGCGCTCGTGGATATCCTGCGCGACAAAGTAATAGTGCAACGTTCGGCGGGTGCCGCGCTGTCCGCGATCGCCGCGCAGACGGGTGAGCAGCGAGGCTTTAGTCTGGTTTAACGTCGCCACCAGTTGGCCATTCGCCAACGCCAGATCGTAAAGCGGTGCCTGGCTCTCTTCGTCGATATCCGGGTCAAAAAGCCGGGATTTCAGTTCGAGATACTGGGCAAGCTGTTCATAGCTCCGCGCCAGGTTGTCCTGCAACGCCCGCACGGGAAAAATCAGATGCCCGGTTAACGTCAGCAGGTTGTACCAGATTGCGCCAAGTAACAGCAGAACGGGCTGCTGATACCACTGATCGTAAAGAGAGACGCCCAGCATGGTGTAGATCGCAATCAGCAGAGCGCCGAAGGCGATAGTGGCATAGCGTTGTCCCAGCCCGCCCAGCAGGATAAACCCGCTGGTCGAGAGCGTCAGCCCCAGGGCAAACAGCCACGGCCAGGGAAACAGCAGCTCAACCGAGGCTGAAGCAATGAAAAAACAGATCAGGGTGATGACTAAATTGCGCAGACGTCCTGTCAGCCGGTCGTCCAGGTCGGCCAGCGCCCCGGCGACCACGCCGAGGGTGAGTGGAATGGTAAGCTTTACGTCATCGAGCCACCACGGCAGGGCGACCGTGCCACACAGGGCGATAAAAATCCTGGCGTTGTAAAGCCAGGTACTGTTCCAGGTATAACGGCGAATCAGTGGGCTTAGCATGAGCTCGGCCTGTCCTTATTTACTGGAAACGACGACGGGCATTGGCTTCACGCGCGGCGCGCGCCACTTCTACCGGGACGACACGACGCCCAACCGGCCACAGGGCAATGGCGGCAATTTTGAAATTCGCAATCCCAACCGGGATGCCGATGATCGTGATGCACTGGGCGATACCGGCAATAATATGCATTACGCAGAGCCACCAGCCGAAGAAGATCAACCACAGAATATTCAGCAGGGTGCCGCCGGTGTTCATCAGGGCGTTTTTACCGTCGGGGTTCAGTTCGTCAACGTGAACCGCCTCATTCCCGAAAGGAATGAATGAAAGCCGGGTGATTTCCCAGCATGAGCGCGTCAGCGGCAGGGTGAAGATGAGCACGATGCTCACCAGCGTGGCAAAAAGCCATGAAAGGGTGGTGGCAAAACCGCCAAGGACAAAATTCAAAACATTCAGAACGGTACGCATAAACCCGCATTTCCTTTCGATATGATTAACGCGAAGTGATTGTAACGTTTTTTGGGCTGGAGCACCTTAAAACTGGCAGTTAAACTGTCAGACAAAATATCACTCGTGGATCCGGCTGGATATGGAACTGAAAGCAACTTCAATGGGCAAACGCCTGGCGCAGCACCCTTATGACAAGGTTGTCCTCCTCAATGCGGGAGTGAAGGTCTCCGGGGAGCGCCATGAATACCTCATTCCGTTTAACCAACTTCTGGCAATCCATTGCAAGCGCGGGCTGGTATGGGGGGAGCTGGAGTTTGTGCTGCCGGACGATAAAGTTGTGCGCCTCCACGGGACGGAGTGGACGCAAACGCAGCGCTTCCATCACCATCTCAGTACGCTCTGGCAGCAGTGGAGCGAGGACATGAGCGTCATTGCCGCCCAGGTGTTGCAGCAGGTGCTGGATAACATCGCCCACAGCAACGAGCAGCAAAAATGGCTAACGCGCCAGCAAACCGCCGGGTTGCAGCAAAAGATAAAGCACGCCCTAACCGCGCTGCCGCTTCCCGCATCGCGCCTTGATGAGTTTGAAAATTGCCGTGAAGCATGGCGCACCTGTCAGGCCTGGCTGAATGATATCGATAAGCGTCGTCTGGCGCATAATCAGGCCTGGACCGATGCCATGCTCACGCAATATGCCGATTTCTTCAGCACCGTGGAATCATCGCCGCTTAACCCTGCCCAGGCGCGCGCCGTGGTGAACGGGGAATCGTCGCTGCTGGTACTGGCGGGGGCCGGGAGCGGTAAAACTTCCGTGCTGGTGGCGCGGGCAGGCTGGCTGCTGACAACTGGCGAGGCGGTAGCGGACCAAATTTTACTTCTGGCATTTGGCCGCAAGGCCGCGCAGGAGATGGATGAGCGCATTCAGTCGCGTTTGCATACTCAGGATATCGCGGCGCGAACCTTCCATTCGCTGGCGCTGCATATTATTCAGCAGGGCAGTAAAAAAGTGCCTGTCGTCAGCAAGCTGGAAAATGACGCTCAGGCCCGTCAGGCACTGTTTGTGAAGACGTGGCAGCAGCAGTGCAGCGAGAAAAAAGCTCAGGCAAAAGGGTGGCGTCAGTGGCTGGAAGACGAGCTGAACTGGGAGGTGCCGGAAGGCAATTTCTGGCAGGATGACAAACTGGCACGCCGTCTTGGCTCGCGTCTCGATCGCTGGGTGAGCCTGATGCGCATGCACGGTGGCTCTCAGGCTGAGATGATTGAAAACGCACCGGAGGCGATCCGCGCCGTATTTTCGAAGCGAATCAAGCTGATGGCGCCGATGCTGAAAGCATGGAAAACCGCGCTGAAGGAAGAAAATGCCGTCGATTTCTCCGGGCTTATCCATCAGGCGATCATCATTCTGGAAAAAGGGCGCTTTGTCAGCCCGTGGAAGCATATCCTCGTAGATGAGTTCCAGGATATCTCCCCGCAGCGCGCCGCACTGCTTTCAGCGCTACGGGCGCAAAACAAACATACCTCCCTGTTTGCCGTCGGCGATGACTGGCAGGCAATCTACCGATTTAGTGGGGCACAACTCGCGCTCACCACCGCCTTCCACCACTATTTTGGCGAGGGCGATCGCAGCGATCTGGATACCACCTACCGTTTTAACTCGCGCATTGGTGAAATTGCCAACCGCTTTATTCAGCAAAACCCGCATCAGCTGGCGAAACCGCTCAATAGCCTGACGACCGGCGATAAAAAAGCGGTCACCCTGCTGGCGGACGAACAACTGGAGCCGCTACTGGATAAACTCAGCGGCTACGCCAAACCCGAAGAGCGCATTCTGGTGCTGGCGCGCTATCACCATCTTAAACCGGCGGCGCTGGAAAAGGCGGCTACCCGCTGGCCGAAGCTTCAGCTCGAATTTATGACCATTCATGCCAGCAAAGGCCAGCAGGCTGACTATGTGATTGTGGTTGGGCTGAAAGAGGGGAGCGATGGGTTCCCGGCGCCGGCGCGCGAGTCGGTGATCGAGCAGGCCCTGCTGCCGGTGCCGGAAGATTTCCCGGATGCCGAGGAGCGACGCCTGCTGTACGTGGCGTTAACCCGCGCGCGTCATCGGGTGTGGCTGCTGTTTAATAAAGAGGAGCCTTCAGGCTTTGTGGAGATTTTGAAGGAGATCGACGTCCCGGTGGCGAGGAAGCCGTAGCAAAGTTGCCGGGTGGCGGCTTCGCCTGACCCGGCCGGCAAAATCCGCAGGCCCGCGCAAGCGTAGCGCCGCCGGGCAAACAGGCTACTTCAGTCTTTCAGCCAGATAGCGCGGGTAATCCGGGATCAGGATCTCAACCGGCGCGCTGAACTGCGGTGACTCAATAATGAAATCCGCCGTCGACACGTTGGTCGCCACCGGGATGTTCCACACCGTTGCCAGGCGCAGCAGCGCTTTCACATCCGGGTCGTGAGGGACCGCGTTGAGCGGGTCCCAGAAGAAAATCAGCACGTCAATTTTCCCCTCGGCGATCTGCGCGCCCACCTGCTGATCGCCCCCCATCGGGCCGCTCATCATGGCGTTGACCTCTAACCCCGTTGCCCGGTGGATCAGGTTCCCGGTCGTTCCCGTGGCGGAAAGGGCGTGACTGGCCAGCAGTGGCTGATGGCGGCGCACCCACTTAAGCAGCATGTCTTTGCAGTGATCGTGTGCCACCAGTGCAATGTGTTTACGTGAAGGCAGCGTGCGTGTTGTCAGTTCCATAATCTTATCCGTGAGGTTATCTGACTACACGATGACGGGAACCGCCTGATGCTGCAAGAGAAAGGGCAAAAAAATGTGGCTTATGACGAAGGTTGTTGCTTCACCCATTGCAGAAAACGCGCCCGCGTGTCCGGGTCGGCCTGCTGGAACCAGAACTTCAGGCGCTGCTCGGTGAGCGTCTGGGACTGAGGCGGAATGACATCCAGCTCAGAGACGCCGGACAGCAAGGTGCTGTCGTCCGCCATCATCGTTGCAAACTGGGGCAGCGACGCGGGTTTACCGGCTTTATTGTAGATCTCGGTATCCGCCTCGTAGTTGGCTCCCTTCGCGGTTGCGGTTATCGCCAGAATGTCCAGCTTCACCGGGATGGGCATGGCATCCCCATCCAGCAGTTCTATGCGCGGCGCGGAATCAAATACGACAGACTCTTTTTCGGTTTCCAGGCGCGGCAGATGAAAGTTAACCTGGCTCACGCGCTGGGTGTTAAAGCTGATAATCAGCGGCGGGGAGATGTACATACGCTGTTCGTGATTAGAAAGGCGAATCGTTTTTTCGACCCGGAATACCACCTGATGCGGCCCGTTATCCAGCTCGATGCTGTCAGCACCCCGCAGGAGCGAACTGGACACCTTTTTCCCGTCCAGCACCAGCAAATCGATATCCGTAGAGAGCCGCAGCGTGGTTGCGAAAACGCAAACCGGCATCACTAACGCAATCACAGCAGAGATAATGCCGGTTTTCATAGTGCGCTCCTGTCAAAACGCGTGTCGCAATAATGTATCTAAATTTTTCGATAATCACGTTTACTAACATATAGACATATTCCGCCGTTTTGCCCTCATACATCGGTATGGGATGGATGGTTGGGATGTCCGCGATGGCGTACACTTTAAAAAAAGCCTGGAGAAAGAAGATGAAAGAGAACGATATTGCCGAGATCCTGACATCGACACGCACCATCGCGCTGGTGGGGGCGAGCGATAAACCCGACCGTCCCAGCTATCGGGTGATGAAATACCTGCTGGATCAGGGCTATCACGTTATTCCGGTTTCGCCAAAGGTCGCCGGTAAAACCTTGCTGGGCCAGCAGGGTTACGCGTCGCTCGCCGACGTGCCGGAGAAAGTGGATATGGTTGATGTCTTCCGCAACTCTGAGGCGGCATGGGGTGTCGCGCAGGAGGCAATCGCCATCGGGGCAAAAACGCTGTGGATGCAGCTGGGTGTGATCAATGAACAGGCTGCGGTGCTGGCGCGCGAGGCGGGGCTGGCAGTGGTGATGGACAGATGCCCGGCAATTGAAATTCCCCGACTGGGGCTGACAAAGTAATATAAAAAAAGCCCGGTTATCGGGCTTTTTTACAGCGTTAGTTACGCAGCCTTGGAGCCTGTAACTGTTTGCGGATGGTTTGCGCTAGCTCATCCATGGTAGGTTGTTCCGGATGCTCATCCCGCTGTTCGCCGCTCAGCTGCGCTTCGGCAAGATAGGTGTGAACGGCCTGACCGTCATCATCCTCCATTACCACATGATACCAGGGCGCGGCGCGAAGCTCTGCGTTAACCGCCAGCTCATCTGCCGACGGTTCATCAAGGGAATACTCCGGGTCGATATCCACGACCACACCCAAATATCCTAGCAAGGTGTGGCGGACCTGCTGGCCGATACCGAATTTGCTGGCAATCATAGTCACCTCCCGGGAAACATTACTTACACTCTATGTGCGGGCAATATTTCTCTTTTCAAGTTACATGACGCGACAGGCAAACCCTTTCAGATACAGCCCTTCCGGGTAGGTAGCGATCACAGGATGGTCTGCTGCCTGACGGAACTGCTCTATAAATTGTACATCACGACCCGCATCTATTGCGGCATCCGCGATGATTTTCTGAAATAAATCGGTGGTCATCAGCCCGGAGCAGGAGAAGGTCAACAGCACGCCGCCAGGATTCAGCAGCTGAATGGCCAGCATGTTGATGTCTTTATACCCACGGCACGCGCCCATCAGCTGGCTTTTGTTCTCCACGAATTTCGGCGGGTCCATCACGATGACGTCGAATTTTTCGCCCTGATCGCGGTATTTGCGCAGTAGCTTAAAGACGTCGTCACGCACGAACTCGGCTTTGCTCAGGTCCAGCTTGTTCAGCTCGACGTTTTGCTTTGCCACGTCCAGCGCTTCCTGAGACGTATCCACGCTCACCACCTGAGCACAGCCGCCCATCAGCGCAGAAACGGCAAACCCGCCGGTGTAGGAGAAGCAGTTCAGGACGCGTTTGTTGGCAACGTACTGGCGCGTCGCCAGACGGCTGTCGCGCTGGTCGAGGTAATAACCGGTTTTATGCCCGCCCTGGATGTCCACCAGCAGCTTCATGCCGTGCTCTTCAATAGGCAGCAGGGCAGGTGGCAGTTCGCCGGTGACCGGGCCTTGCGTCAGTTCCATGCCCTCTTTTTTACGCACCGCCACGTCGCTGCGGTCGTAAATGGCACATTCCGGGAACTGAGACTGTAAGGCGCTGATCAGCGCGGCACGTTGGTATTCCGCACCTGCGCTCAGCAGCTGCAGCACCAGGAAGTTGCCGAAGCGGTCAATGGTCACACCCGGCAGGCCATCGGACTCGCCGGCAATCAGACGATAGCTGTCCAGCCCGTCACGCTGTGCCAGCCACTCGCGCCACTGGTGCGCCTGCTGCAGGCGACGAACAAAGAAATCGATGTCGATGGTTTCATCTTTATCGAAGGTCCACACGCGAGCGCGGATCTGAGACGCAGGCGAGTATGCGCCGCGCGCTAACCATTTCCCCTGATGGTCAACGATATCAATGGTCTCACCGAGGCTGGCTTTGCCTTCCATGCGGGCAACCGCGCCGGAGAAGACCCAGGGATGACGGCGCAGTAATGACTTCTCGCGCCCTTTGGCTAACACTAAACGTACACTCATAATTTGCTATTCTGTCGATTCCAATGAAATGGCCGCCATTTTCCCGAGTTCAGTGAGGAAATGCAACGCGCCAGACGGATAAGGAGAAGGAAGATGTCAAAAGTCTGCACAATCGCGTGGGTTCACGGCGTGGTTCAGGGCGTCGGGTTTCGTTACAGCACCCAGCGCGAAGCACTCCAGCTTGGGCTGACGGGCTATGCGCGCAATCTGGACGACGGCAGTGTAGAGGTTGTAGCCTGTGGCGAGGCGGAGCGGGTGGAAACCCTGATAGCCTGGCTGAAGGAGGGCGGGCCGCGCAGCGCTCGGGTTGATAAAGTTTTAACGCAACCGCATCAACCCGACCGGGAATACGCTGACTTCGGTATTCGCTATTAAATACACTTCACCGGTTTTGGCAGGCCGGCAATTTTGGTCGCCTGCTTGGCCGGGCCTTTCGGGAACAGACGGTACAGATAACGGCTGTTGCCTTTCTCTTCACCAAATGTGTTCGCCATCGCCTTCACCAGCATACGGATTGCGGGTGAGGTGTTAAATTCGAGATAAAACTCGCGAACGAAGCGCACCACTTCCCAGTGCTCGGGGGAGAGGGTAATGCCTTCTTTTTCGGCAATCACTTCCGCCAGCGCTTCGCTCCACTGACCGCTCTCTTTGAGATAACCGTCGTTATCGGTTTCGATCTCTTTACCTTCAAAGTTCAACATAGCCTTTCACACGTCAGTCAAAAACCGCGGCAGTGTACCAAAAAACAAAGCCCCGCATAAGCGGGGCTGAGTTCATAGCACTGTTGATTAATCGCGGCTTGCAAAGCCCAGGATACTCAGCAGGCTGACAAAGATATTGTACAACGACACATACAGGCTCACGGTAGCGCGGATGTAGTTGGTCTCACCGCCGTGAATGATGTTGCTGGTTTCATACAGGATGGCACCCGATGAAATCAGGATGAACACCGCGCTGATAGCCAGGTGCAGGGCAGGCAGCTGCAGGAAGATGTTCGCCACCATACCAATCAGCACCACCACGATACCCGCCATCAGCATCCCGCCGAGGAAGGACATGTCTTTGCGGGTGGTCAGCACGTAGGCCGAGCAGCAGAAGAACACCAGGGCGGTACCGCCCAGCGCCATGCCGATCACGTCACCCATACCGGCCGACAGATAGGCGTTCAGAATCGGCCCCAGAATGTAGCCCAGGAAGCCGGTAAAGGCGAACGCGGACAAAATTCCCACCGGTTTGTCAGCGGTTTTGTAGGTCAGGAACATCAGACCGTACATCCCCACCAGCGTCAGGATCAGACCCGGAGACGGCAGCATCAGCACGGTGCTGGCCGTGGCGGTGATAGCGGAAAACGCCAGCGTCAGGCTGAGCATGAAATAGGTGTTGCGCAGCACTTTATGCGTGCTGAGTAGCGATGTGCGGTCGCGTGAAGAACTTACAATACGATCCATGAGTCACTCTCTTATGACAGATGTAATTAACGGCAAGAATAGGAAACGGGACGCCAGACTCAAAATGGTTTTACCCATCTTTACTCAGCGCCTTAGCGCCGTGGCTGGTTATTTATTCTACAAAAATGGCATTTGGCAGAATGAACGGCGTTTTAAAGATTTTATCCAGATCGGGCTCTTATAGGTTACTGAAAAATATTGCGTTATTACAGCCGCGGCGCTAAGAGTTATTGCGGGATCGTCAGAATACAGACAATAAGGCGAAGGAAATGAAACCACAAACACGCAATATCTTTACACTCTCTTTGGTCACCGCCGCGCTTCTCGGTGCGAGCGCACCCTCCTGGTCCGCCAGCGTGCCGGCAGGGACTGAGCTTGCGCAAAAGCAGGAGTTGGTCCGCAACAACGGTAATGAACCGGCGTCGCTGGATCCACATAAGGTGGAAAGCGACGTCGAATTCAATATTATCAGCGACTTATTCGATGGGCTGGTAAGCGTTTCTCCGAAGGGCGAGATCCAGCCGCGGCTGGCGGAAAAATGGAACAATAAAGACAACACCGTCTGGACGTTCCATTTGCGTCCGGGCATCACCTGGAGCGACGGTACGGCCATCACCGCGCAGGATGTCGTCTGGAGCTGGCAGCGTCTGGTTGACCCAAAAACGGTGTCACCTTACGCCAGCTATCCCGGCAGCATGCACATTGCTAACGCTGCCGACATTGCCGCAGGCAAAAAGTCTCCCGAGACGCTGGGCGTAAAGGCGATTGACGATGCCACGCTCGAGGTGACCTTAAACCAGCCAAACGCGGCCTTCCTGGCGATGCTGGCGCACCCGTCGCTGGTGCCGATTGATAAGGTGCTGGTGGGACGCTACGGCGAGAAGTGGACTAAACCTGAGCACATTGTCACCAGCGGGGCGTACAAACTGTCGCAGTGGGTGGTGAACGAACGCATCATCGCTGAGCGCAACCCACACTACTGGGATAACGCCCATACCGTCATCAATAAAGTCACCTATTTGCCCATTACCTCCGAGGCTTCGGACGTCAACCGCTACAAGGCGGGCGAAATCGATATCGTTTATACGGTCCCGATCAACCAGTTTGCGCTGCTGAAAAAAACGCTGGGCAGCGAGCTGGACGTTTCGCCGCAGCTTGCAACCTACTACTACGAATTCAACACCGCTCGTCCGCCGTTCAACGATGCCCGCGTGCGCAAGGCGCTGAACCTGGCGCTGGATAAAGAGATCATTGCGGAGAAGGTGTTGGGGCAGGGGCAGCGTCCCGCCTGGCTTATTAGCCAGCCGGATATCGGCGGCGTGACGTTAAAAAACCCGGATTATGCCAGCTGGCCGATGGACAAGCGCATTGCCGAGGCGAAAAAGCTGCTGGCAGAGGCCGGATTTAATGCAGATCATCCCCTCAGCTTTAATCTGCTCTATAACACCTCCGAATCGCATCAGCGCATTGCAATCGCCGCCAGCTCAATGTGGAAGAAAAATCTCGGCGTGGAGGCGAAGCTGCAAAACCAGGAGTGGAAAACCATGCTGGATACCATGCACACCCACAACTTTGACGCGGTGCGCTACGCGTGGATTGCAGACTACGACGACGCCTCCACCTTCCTGAACAACTTCCGGACCGGCGATAGCCAGAATACCACCCAGTACAGTAATCCAGAGTATGACCAGGCGATGATAAGCGCCGCTAAGGCCAAAACGGCGGAGGAGCGCGGTACGTTTTATCAGAAAGCGGAAGATCTGCTGAGCCGCGACGTGCCAGCCATCCCGGTTTATCACTACGTTCGTACGCACCTGGTGAAGCCGTGGGTCGGCGGGTTTACGCCGGATAAGCTCGGGTACTACTACACCAAAGATATGTACATTAAGAAGCACTAAGCCGTAGCGGGACTATTTTGTGCTGAGAAAATGGCCGATTTGTCGTCTATTCAACCGATTAAACGCATTTTGGCTATTTTTCAGGCGAACGATAAAGCAGATGCTTTACAGGGCGCGGGCAGGTGTTTATAGTTCGCCTCACTTAGGAAGCGTGGCCGAGCGGTTGAAGGCACCGGTCTTGAAAACCGGCGACCCGAAAG
>NZ_JASCAM010000035.1:0-122377 GCF_029967835.1 Enterobacter sp. V87_3
GCCGATGGTAGTGTGGGGTCTCCCCATGTGAGAGTAGGGAACTGCCAGGCATCAATTAAGTAAAGAGGCCATCCGGAAGGATGGCCTTTTTGCGTTTATACGATGCATAAAATTCAGTTCGGCTAAGGCAAATTCGCTATCCGGCAATCAGACCGCACACCACCCCACAATAAACGCCGCAATCTCATCGATATTGTTCAAATCCAAAACCGGCACGTCCAGCGACAACGCAATATCACTGGCCACCGCAATCACATGCTCGTCCAGCGTCAGTTCGGCAATATCATGCCCGGCATCGCGTCTGAACAGCAGGATCTTTGCAACAGCCTCATGCTTAAACCCCTCAACCAGCACCAGATCCAGCGTGGTATGGTCCATCCTGCTCACCAGATAAGCGAGATCCAGCGGCGCTTCGTCAGGGGTTTCCGACATTAACGCCCAACGTTGCTGACTCGCCACCATCGTTTGTGCTGCACCTGCCTTACGCAACTCATAACTGTCTTTCCCCGGTTTATCGACATCCATATTATGGTGCGTGTGCTTAATCAGCCCGGGGCGTAAACCTCTGGCGCACAGGGCAGGTATAAGTTGTTTCAGCAGCGTGGTTTTTCCGGTGCCGCTCCAGGCTGAGATAGCTAAAACAGGCGTCATTTTTTCTCCTGCATTGTCTGTAAATCTTCCAGCGTATTGACGTTCACAAACGCAGATTTCAGATCGCTAAAATCAACGGAATGGCCGCCTGACTGGCGCATAAAGACCATTACCCTGCGTTCGCCTGCCGCCAGATAATCCTGCAACGCTGGGATTAACGTTCTGTGTATCAACGCAATCGTCGGGTGGTCGCGCTCGCCGTCATGCGCCCAGACCACGGGGGAATCACCGCGCTGCTGAACCATCCGCTCAACCAGACACGCGGGAATAAATGGCGTATCGCATGAACAGAAGACAAACCATTCCCCCCGATCCTGCTGCATGACTGAGAGCATTCCAGCCAGCGGCCCGGGATAATCAGCTAGCGTATCCTGATAGACAGGCAGCCCGCTACGCTGATAAATATCGATATGGCGGTTAGCACTCAGTACCCTTGCAGATACCTGGCCCGCAAGCGCATCCGCAACGTGCTGCCATAAGGGTTTTCCATTAAGAAGCTGGAGGCCCTTATCTTTTCCGCCCATACGCGTCGCTCTCCCCCCGGCCAGAACGACCCCAATAATTTCCTGGCTCTGATTCACTAATATCGCCTCTTTTATTGTGGGTTTGACCCTGTTAACGTATCTCTCTAAATGAAAGGAGCACGACCATGAAATGTAAACGTCTGAATGAAGTTATTGAACTCCTTCAGCCAGCCTGGCAAAAAGAGCCGGAGCTGAATCTGATGCAATTTTTACAGAAACTGGCGAAAGAGTCAGGTTTTGACGGTGAACTGGCAGACCTTTCTGACGACATCCTGATCTACCACCTTAAAATGCGTGATTCTGCGAAAGATGCTGTTATTCCTGGTATTCAGAAAGATTATGAGGAAGATTTTAAAACCGCATTGCTGCGCGCACGTGGCGTAATTAAAGAGTAAAAGCTTGTAAGCGGCCCCACCGAAATCGCCACAAGATGATATCCTGAATCATTCGTATAATTTCCGGATGATCGGATGAACGACCAGGCTTTTACTTTCCAGACACTACACCCGGATACCATTATGGATGCCCTCTTTGAGCAGGGAATTCGGGTGGATTCTGGGCTTACTCCGTTAAATAGCTATGAAAACCGCGTTTACCAATTTCAGGACGAAGATCGTCAGCGCTTTGTCGTAAAGTTTTATCGCCCTGAGCGTTGGTCTGCAGAACAAATCCAGGAAGAACATCAGTTCGCCCACGATCTGCTGAATGACGATGTTCCCGTTGCCGCGCCGCTGATGTTCGATAATCAAACGCTGCTCACGCACCAGGGGTTTTACTACGCCGTATTTCCAAGCCTGGGTGGACGGCAGTTTGAAGCCGATAATATCGATCAGATGGAGTGGGTTGCGCGCTACCTTGGCCGCATTCATCAAACGGGACGCAAAACGCCGTTTATTGCACGCCCGACAATCGGTATTCAGGAATACCTTCTTGAACCCCGCCAGGTATTTGCTACCTCAACCCTTATTCCTAAAGCATTAAAAGATGATTTTCTTAATGCGACCGATAAACTGATTGATGCGGTGACAGCCTGCTGGCGGGATGATATTCCCACCTTGCGGCTGCATGGTGATTGCCACGCCGGGAATATCCTCTGGCGCGATGGTCCGCTGTTTGTCGATCTCGATGATGCCCGTATGGGGCCAGCGGTTCAGGATCTGTGGATGCTGCTTAACGGCGATAAAGCCGAGCAGCGAATGCAGCTTGAAACCATCATTGAAGCTTACGAAGAATTCAGCCCGTTCGATTCAGACGAAATTGCCTTGATTGAACCTTTACGTGCGATGCGTTTTGTTTATTATCTCGCATGGTTAATCAGGCGTTGGGATGACCCCGCATTTCCCCGGAATTTCCCATGGCTTACCGGGGAGGATTACTGGCGTAACCAGATATCCACATTTACTGAGCAGGTTAAGGTTTTACAGGAACCCCCTTTGCAATTAACGCCGATGTATTAATAGGACACACCCAGGAGAGAGTTGATCATGAAAAAAATTTGGCTGGCGCTGGCAGGTATGATTCTGGCATTTAGCGCTTCTGCTGCGCAGTTTACCGACGGCAAGCAGTACATCACGCTGGACAAGCCCGTTGCTGGCGAGCCTCAGGTGCTGGAGTTCTTCTCATTCTATTGCCCGCACTGCTATCAGTTCGAGGAAGTTCTTCATGTTTCTGACAACGTGAAGAAAAAGCTGCCGGAAGGCACCAAAATGACTAAATACCACGTTGAGTTCCTTGGCCCACTGGGCAAAGACCTGACTCAGGCGTGGGCGGTTGCGATTGCACTGGGTGTAGAAGATAAAGTTACTGCGCCACTGTTTGAAGCCGTACAGAAAACCCAAACCGTCCAAAACACCGCGGATATTCGCAAAGTATTCGTAGATGCGGGCGTAAAAGGTGAAGATTACGATGCGGCCTGGAACAGCTTTGTCGTGAAATCCCTGGTTGCTCAGCAGGAAAAAGCCGCTGCCGATCTGCAGCTGCAGGGCGTTCCGGCGATGTTTGTTAACGGTAAATACCAGCTGAATATGCAGGGTATGGATACCAGCAGCATGGATATCTTCGTACAGCAGTACGCCGATACCGTGAAATACCTGGTCGAGAAGAAGTAATAAAACAAAACGCCGGTCAATGACCGGCGTTTTTGTATGAATCTTTGATGTTGTCTATCTGCTCGTCTTTCTCTTTCCAGAGCGTATTAAGCCACTGCTGGAAACGACGTTTGAAGTTCTTGTCATTCACGTAATCGCCGTGTAGCCCGGTATCAATGGGAACCAGGTCAACGCGAACCACAATGCGCGTCAGTTTCCCGCTGAGCATATCGTAAAACGGCGTCTTGTCATTTTCCGGATAGCAAAGCGTAACGTTAAGTAGCTTGTCGAACTGCTCACCCAGAACGTTAAGCGCCATCGCAATACCGGCAGCCTTCGGTGGCAGCAAATTTCGGAAGGGAGAACGCGTCTGCAAATGCTTCTCGTGGGTAAAACGAGAGCCCTCGACAAAATTCACAATGGTTGTCGGGTGCGCGCGAAACTTCTCGCAGGAGAGACGCGTGGTTTCCACATCCTTGCCGCGCCGCTCAGGGTGACGAATCAAATAGCTGCGTGAATAGCGTTTCATAAACGGCATATCCAGCGCCCAGCAGGCCAGGCCGATAAAAGGCACCCAGGCCAGCTGCTGCTTGAGAAAATATTTATTCATGGGAATGTGGTTGCGAAACAGCACGCATAAAATCACGATATCCGCCCAGCTGCGATGATTGCAGATAAGCAGGTACCAGTTCTTTTTGTCCAGCGCTTCCAGACCTTCTACATCCCATTTCAAATGCGGATTCAAACGCAGCAGGAGCGCCAGCCCTTCGCACCAGCAATACATCATAAAATTGCAAAACGTGGAAACCGCTCGCCAGACACCAGGCACGGGAAGCAGCAGTTTAATTATTCCGGCGACGATAATGGGCACAGAACAGGCGACAGTAACCAGAATAGTTAAAATGACGCTTAACAGCAGTGTTAATGCAGCGAGTAATCTCGACATGGTGAGCTTTTTCAAATAGTTAGCTTAAATTGGCAGCCGGCTACCCGGTGCTGGGCGCTGATTCTATCAGAAATTAGCCAGATAAATGGTGCTTTCACGCGGCAAGCTTGCCGCTTTTAACGGGCAGGCCCGAATTTCCAAACGCCATTCAGCGAACGGTTCTTATATCCACATAGACTAAAAAGTCAGCAATAAGACATATTATTTAAGATCGCCATTTATATTTCTGATTTTAAAGATGAAATTTTAAATTGAGTAACGATCGTTGCGCTCGTTTTTAAAATGAATTGAAAGTATTCACAAACTTATCCACAGTTTGATCTTTGCGAGCGATCTTCACGATCGCAAAATCTTTTGCTGTATCAGGCGCTAATAACTGATGTTTTCATCCTTATGTGGCATCCTTTACCCATAAATTGATTAAAGGCACGCACACTATGGTTCAGATCCCAGAAAACCCTCTTATTCTCGTCGACGGCTCTTCATACCTGTATCGGGCGTATCATGCGTTTCCTCCTCTGACCAATAGCGCAGGGGAACCAACCGGCGCGATGTACGGCGTGCTTAACATGCTGCGCAGTTTGATTCTCCAGTATCAGCCAACCCATGCGGCTGTCGTTTTTGATGCGAAAGGCAAAACGTTCCGCGACGAGCTGTTCGAGCATTACAAATCTCATCGCCCGCCAATGCCAGACGATCTGCGTGCGCAGATCGAACCGCTGCATACCATGGTAAAAGCGATGGGCCTTCCGTTACTGGCGGTTTCAGGCGTTGAAGCGGATGACGTGATCGGCACGCTGGCGCGCGAAGCTGAAAAAATGGGCCGCCCCGTTCTGATCAGCACCGGCGATAAAGACATGGCGCAGCTGGTGACGCCGGGGATCACCCTGATTAACACCATGACCAACACCATTCTGGGGCCAGAAGAGGTGGTGGCTAAATATGGCGTGCCGCCAGAGTTGATCATCGACTTCCTCGCCCTGATGGGCGACTCGTCGGATAACATTCCTGGCGTACCGGGTGTCGGTGAAAAAACCGCTCAGGCGCTGCTGCAGGGCCTCGGTGGATTAGACACGCTATACGCTGAGTCTGACAAAATCGCCGGTCTCACCTTCCGTGGCGCAAAAACCATGGCGACGAAACTGCAAGATAACAAAGAGGTTGCCTACCTTTCCTATCAGCTGGCAACCATTAAAACAGACGTGGAGCTGGAACTGACCTGCGAGCAGCTTCATGTTCAGGAGCCTGCTGCTGAAGAGCTGCTCGGCCTGTTTAAGAAATACGAATTCAAGCGCTGGACCGCCGATGTCGAAGCAGGCAAATGGCTTCAGGCTAAAGGGTCTAAACCGGCAGCGAAGGTGAAAGAGACCATTGCGGTGGATGCCGAAGAACCAGAAGACGAAGAGGCCGTCACGCTCTCGTTTGAACACTATGAAACCATTCTCGACGAATCACTGCTGGTTGAATGGATTGAAAAGCTGAAAAAAGCGCCGGTATTTGCCTTTGATACCGAAACCGACAGCCTCGATAACATCTCTGCCAATATGGTAGGTCTCTCCTTTGCCACAGCGCCGGGCGTGGCCGCCTATGTGCCTGTCGCGCACGACTACCTTGATGCACCCGATCAGATCCCGCGCGACCGCGTGCTGGAGCTGATGAAACCTGTTCTGGAAGATGAAAAGGCGCTTAAGGTGGGGCAAAACCTGAAATTTGACCGCGGCATTCTGCAAAACTACGGCATTGAGCTGCGCGGGATCGCCTTTGACACCATGCTGGAATCCTACATTCTGGACAGCGTGGCTGGCCGTCATGATATGGATTCACTCTCCGATCGCTGGCTGAAGCACAAAACCATCACCTTTGAAGAGATTGCGGGGAAAGGCAAAAATCAGCTGACCTTTAACCAGATCGCCCTCGAAGAAGCGAGCCGCTACGCGGCGGAAGATGCTGACGTAACGCTGCAGCTGCACTTGAAAATGTGGCCGAAACTGCAGAAGCACGAAGGTCCGCTGAATGTGTTCCAGCATATTGAAATGCCGCTGGTGCCGGTGCTGTCTCGCATTGAGCGTAACGGCGTGAAGATTGATCCAACCGTACTGCATAACCACTCTGGCGAGCTGGCGCAGCGCCTGACCGAGCTTGAGCAAAAAGCCCATGAGCTGGCGGGCGAACCGTTTAACCTCTCGTCACCGAAACAGCTGCAAACGATTCTGTTTGAAAAGCAGGGGATCAAGCCGCTGAAGAAAACCCCTGGCGGCGCGCCGTCGACCTCTGAAGAGGTGCTTGAGGAGCTGGCGCTGGATTATCCGCTGCCAAAAGTGATCCTTCAGTATCGCGGGCTGGCGAAACTGAAATCGACCTACACCGACAAGCTGCCGCTGATGATCAACCCGAAAACGGGCCGCGTGCACACCTCTTATCATCAGGCGGTTGCGGCAACCGGGCGTCTCTCATCGACCGATCCGAACCTGCAAAATATCCCGGTGCGCAACGAGGAAGGGCGTCGTATTCGTCAGGCCTTTATTGCGCCGGACGATTATCTGATTGTTTCTGCGGACTACTCGCAAATCGAGCTGCGCATTATGGCGCATCTGTCCCGTGATAAAGGCCTGCTCACCGCCTTCGCGGAAGGTCAGGACATTCACCGGGCAACGGCTGCCGAAGTCTTTGGCCTGCCGCTGGAGAGCGTGACCAACGAACAGCGCCGTAGCGCGAAGGCGATCAACTTCGGTCTGATTTACGGGATGAGCGCCTTTGGTCTTTCTCGTCAGCTCAACATCCCGCGCAAAGAGTCGCAGAAGTATATGGATCTCTACTTCGAGCGCTACCCGGGCGTGCTTGAATATATGGAATGTACGCGCGCGCAGGCGAAAGAGAAGGGCTACGTAGAGACGCTGGACGGCCGCCGTCTCTACCTGCCGGACATCAAATCCAGCAACGCAGCACGCCGTGCGGGTGCTGAACGCGCCGCGATCAACGCCCCAATGCAGGGCACCGCAGCGGATATCATCAAACGCGCGATGATCGCCGTGGATGCCTGGTTGGAAAAAGAGAAGCCGCGCGTAAAAATGATTATGCAGGTACACGATGAACTGGTGTTCGAAGTGCACAAAGACGATCTGGAATCGGTCTCCCGCAAGATCCACGAACTGATGGAAAACAGCATGACGCTGGACGTGCCGTTGCTGGTGGAAGTCGGAAGCGGTGAAAACTGGGATCAGGCTCACTAAGCGTTCACGGAATAACGCGCGTTTTATGTAAGTAAGCAACATAATGACGCGCGTTTTGTGACGATCATTAGAATTACCTATGTAAAGAATGAAAAAAAACTACGAAAAGTGCTTTTTCTACAGATAAAAAAGGGGTAGAGTTAACGACGTAGGGTACAGAGGTAAGATGTTCTATCTTTCAGACCTTTTACTTCACGTAATCGGATTTGGCTGAATATTTTAGCCGCCCCAGTCAGTAATGACTGGGGCGTTTTTTATTGCGGCAAAGAAAATGCCGGGCAAAAAAAAGCGCGGACTGTGCCGCGCCTGAAATTACTCTTCTTCCGCTTCGGTTGCGGGTTCCAGGTCGTTAAACCAGCTGTCGAGCTTCTGACGCAGCTTATCCACGCCCTGCTTTTTCAGCGAAGAGAACGGTTCAACCTGCACGTCGCCGTTGAAAGCCAGCACCGCTTCGCGAACCATATTCACCTGCGCTTTACGCGCGCCGCTTGCCAGCTTATCCGCTTTTGTCAGCAGCACCAGTACGGCAATATCACTCTCTACCGCCCAGGCGATCATCTGCTGATCGAGATCTTTAAGCGGGTGACGAATATCCATCAGCACCACCAGGCCTTTCAGGCACAGGCGTTTCTCCAGGTATTCACCCAGCGCGCGCTGCCATTTGATCTTCATCTCTTCCGGGACCTGGGCATAACCGTAGCCCGGCAAGTCGACCAGGCGTTTGCCTTCTGCCACTTCAAACAGGTTAATCAGCTGAGTACGGCCAGGTGTTTTTGAGGTACGGGCCAGGCTCTTCTGATTTGTCAGCGTATTCAGAGCGCTGGATTTCCCCGCATTGGAGCGGCCAGCAAATGCCACCTCAATACCGGTATCGGATGGCAGGTGGCGGATATCGGGCGCACTGGTGACAAAATGCGTCTGTTGGTAGTTCCAGGTAGTCACGTGGTCGTCTCCAAAATTCGTAATCTGGGGGGATTATACCTGAATGCGGGCAAAAGGCTTTTCCCATCGTAACAAGCCTGTAAGCTAAAACCATGAGGTTTGTAAGAGATCTGCCATCCATACTATGGGAGATTTAAGAGAAATCGCAGAGGCGAAAAAAGGCAATTCATTTAAAATCAGATAGTTGGTAATGAGTAATTATCTGAAAATCCGTTTTTGTACTCTTTTGATGCTTGTTAGTTTAAGTGAACAAGGTAAAGTGTGCGTCAAGGCGAGGACGCCAACAGGATAACGACTTAAGGATAAGGGTCAGGAGCGCCAGGAGGCGAAGACTCAGGATTGTCAGGATGACCAGCGCCTGGAGGCGTTTTAACAGGAAACGGAACCGTATCACGGACGGTATCAGCCAACGGATAAACAGGGTTTGTTGTAGGCGAACACGGAATGTGTAACCCGTTAAGGGTTGAGAGTCAGGAAAAAAGGCGACAGATTGCTCTGTCGCCTTTTTTCTTTGCTTGCTTTCTGCTAGATTTCGCCGCAATTCTATACTGAATAAAACGACGTTAAGATAAAACATCATGAAAAAACCGACATCCGCAGCGGGTGCTAAGCGCCCTGCAAAAGCACGCCGCAAAACGCGCGAAGAACTCAACCTGGAAGCGCGCGATCGCAAACGCGATAAAAAACATCGTGGTCATGCAGCGGGTAGCCGTACAAGCGGTGACGGTGCAGCAGGCGCTTCTGCGAAAAACAAACAGCAGAAAGATCCGCGTATTGGCAGCAAAACGCCCATTCCTCTGGGCGTGACAGACACCCCGGTCACTAAGCAGCACAAACCAAAGAGCGAGAAACCTATGCTTTCACCGCAGGCTGAGCTGGACATGCTGGAGAACGACGAGCGCCTGGACGCGCTGCTGGAACGTCTTGAAGAAGGTGAAACCCTGACCGCAGAAGAGCAGTCCTGGGTGGATGCCAAACTGGACCGCATCGACGAGCTGATGCAGAAGCTTGGTCTGTCTTACGATGATGAAGACGACGAAGAGGAAGAAGAAAAGCAGGAAGACATGATGCGTCTTCTGAAGGGTGGAAACTAACATTTGCACCCGGCAGGTACAGTCGTCCTGCTTATAACCCTTCCGGTTATATGTTATCTGGTGTGGTTATTCGTTAAACTACGGCGGTTGTCGCGGCGACAGACGTGGCTGCGCACCCGAATGATGGCCCGCAATGGGGCCAGAACGGGCCGCCGTATACGAACGCGACACCAACGGAAGGAGTGAGCATGTCTGTACCATCAATCGACTGGGATTTGGCCCTGATTCAGAAATATAACTATTCCGGGCCGCGCTATACCTCATACCCCACGGCGCTGGAGTTTTCCGACGCCTTCGGTGAGGCTGATTTTCAGCAGGCCGTCGCGCGCTACCCCGAGCGTCCGCTGTCGCTCTACGTCCACATTCCGTTCTGCCACAAGCTCTGCTACTTCTGCGGCTGCAATAAAATCGTGACCCGCCAGCAGCATAAGGCCGATCAGTATCTGGATGCGCTTGAGCAGGAAATCCTGCACCGCGCACCGCTGTTTGCTGGCCGTCAGGTTAGCCAGCTGCACTGGGGCGGCGGCACGCCAACCTATCTTAATAAAGCACAAATCAGCCGTTTGATGACGCTGCTGCGCGGCAACTTCAGGTTTAACGACGATGCCGAAATCTCGATCGAAGTCGATCCGCGCGAAATTGAGCTGGATGTGCTGGATCACTTACGCGCAGAAGGTTTTAACCGCCTGAGCATGGGCGTGCAGGACTTTAACAAAGAGGTGCAGCGTCTGGTGAACCGTGAGCAGGACGAAGAATTTATCTTTGCCTTGCTCAACCACGCCCGCGATATCGGCTTTACCTCGACCAATATTGACCTGATCTACGGCCTGCCGAAGCAGACGCCGGAGAGCTTTGCCTTTACGCTCAAGCGCGTGGCCGAACTTAATCCGGATCGCCTGAGCGTGTTTAACTACGCGCATCTCCCGACGCTGTTCGCCGCTCAGCGCAAAATTAAAGATGCCGATTTGCCTTCTGCCCAGCAGAAGCTGGATATCCTGCAGGAAACCATCGCGTCGCTGACCGAAACCGGCTATCAGTTTATCGGTATGGACCACTTCGCCCGTCCGGATGACGAACTGGCGATTGCCCAGCGTGAAGGGGTCTTGCACCGCAATTTCCAGGGTTACACCACCCAGGGCGATACCGATCTGCTCGGGATGGGCGTTTCCGCCATCAGCATGATTGGCGACTGCTACGCGCAAAACCAGAAAGAGCTGAAGCTGTACTATCAGCAGGTGGATGACACCGGCAACGCGCTGTGGCGCGGCATCGCGTTAACGCGCGATGACTGCATTCGTCGGGATGTGATTAAAGCGCTTATCTGCAACTTCCGCCTCGATTTCAGCGAGATTGAAGCGCAGTGGGATCTGCAGTTCAGCGAGTACTTTGCGGAAGATCTGAAGCTGATTGCGCCGCTGGCAAAAGATGGGCTGGTGGACGTCACCGACAACGCGATTGTGGTTACGCCAAAAGGGCGTCTGCTGATCCGTAACATCTGCATGTGCTTTGACGCCTATCTGCGGCAAAAGGCGCGTTTACAGCAGTTCTCGCGGGTGATTTAAGCGGCAATGCCGGGTGGCGCTTCGCTTACCCGGCCTACGTTTCACGCTTTTGTAGGCCGGGTAAGGCGAAGCCGTCACCCGGCTTCTCATCGCCAGCTCTCTAGCTAAGCAGCCCCACCAGCGCTGCACACAGGACGGCAGCAACGGCGGTTTGCGGTGTGTGGCTTTCAGCGGCTCCGCTTGAGAGCAGAGTGATTAATGATTCCAGCATGATGGTCCCCCCAAATTTCCGGGCACGATCATACAAAACTCATCGGAACAGTAAAGCGCAAAATAACGGCAATTTGCGCTCAACTAATAATCTTTACACAGCGGTAAAGATCACTCCATTCCCAGCTCTTTTAGCTTACGCGTCAGGGTATTACGGCCCCATCCCAGCAGGCGAGCCGCCTCCTGTTTATGTCCCTGCGTATGGCGCAGCGCGGTGGTTAACAGCGTGCGTTCCATCTCAGGCTGCGCTTCGGAAAGCAGGTTTTGATGACCGGAACGCAACGCGCGGTCGGCCCACTGCGCCAGAAGCGTCGCCCAGCTGTCCGAAATCGTAGAGCCGGTGTTGCTTTCTGGGGCGGTGGCCTCAAAGAGTTCTGCCGGTAAATCCTGAATCAAGACTTCCTGGCCCGCCGCCATCACCGTAAGCCAGCGGCAGGTATTTTCCAGCTGACGCACGTTACCCGGCCATGCCAGCCGGGTGAGGGCCGCATCGGTCTCCGGATGGAGCAGTTTGGCTTCCACACCGAGTTCACGCGCGGCGACCTGCAGGAAGTGACGCGCCAGGCGGGGAATATCCTCCCGACGCTCACGCAGCGGTGGGAGATGAACGCGGATGACGTTCAGGCGATGGAACAAATCCTCGCGGAATTTGCCCTCCTGCACGCGCAGCTCCAGGTTCTGGTGGGTGGCGGCAATAATGCGCACGTCCACTTTTACCGGAGCGTAGCCGCCCACGCGATAAAACTGACCGTCAGCCAGCACGCGCAGCAGGCGGGTCTGAACATCCAGCGGCATATCGCCGATTTCATCCAGGAACAGTGTTCCCCCGTCGGCCTGTTCGAAACGCCCCTGACGAATGGTATTCGCCCCGGTAAACGCCCCTTTTTCATGGCCGAACAGCTCGGATTCAATTAAATCTTTTGGAATGGCCGCCATGTTCAGGGCGATGAAAGGCGATTTTGCGCGCGGGCTATGGCGATGCAGCGCATGCGCGACCAGCTCTTTACCCGTTCCCGATTCACCGTTAATCAGAACGCTGATGGACGAACGCGACAGGCGGCCAATAATGCGAAACACATCCTGCATGGCAGGCGCTTCACCGATAATATCCGCCGTCGGGCCAAAAACGGGCGCGTTACGGGGCTGCTGCTGCTCCTGATAGTGGCTGATGGCGCGCTCAACCAGCGCAACCGCTTCGTCAATATCAAACGGCTTAGGCAGATAATCAAATGCCCCTTGCTGGTAGGCGCTGACGGCCGCATCCAGATCGGAGTGCGCCGTCATTATGATGACCGGAAGCATAGGATGGCGCTGCTTGATCTGCTTTAACAGCGCCAGACCGTCCATACCCGGCATGCGAATATCGGAGAGCAGCACGTCCGGCGTTTTTGTGGTCAGGGCATCAAGCACGTCGCTGCCGCTTTCAAACGTCGTACAGGTTAATCCCGCCCCCGTGAGTGCGCGTTCAAGCACCCAACGGATGGAGCTATCGTCATCGACTACCCAGACTATCCCTCGTTGCATAAACGTCACCTTTATTTTTTAATCGGCAGGAAAACCGAAAACTCGGTATGTCCCGGCCAACTGGTAAATTCAATTTTGCCGGAGTGTTGGTCGATCAGATTACGGGCAATGGATAACCCTAAACCGGTACCGCCCTCGCGGCCGCTGACCATCGGGTAGAACAGGGTGTCCTGCAAATGCGGCGGAATACCCGGCCCGTTATCTTCAACGTCGATACGCGCCGCCAGACGATAGCGTTCGCCATGAAGCGTCAGCTGGAACGCGGTACGGGTGCGCAGAATGATTTCGCCGCCCTCCGGGCCTAACGCCTGGAGCGCGTTGCGTACAATATTCAGCAGAACCTGTTCAATCTGGTCCGGATCGTGCGCAAGTTCCGGCAGGCTTGGGTCGTAATCACGCACCAGCGTGACGTTCTTCGGCAGCTCCATCGAGACCAGCTTCACGACGCGCTCAGCCACTTTGTGGATGCTTTCAGAGATGTGCATGCCAGGCTGTTGCGGCCCGAGCAGGCGGTCAACCAGATTACGCAGGCGGTCTGCCTGCTCAATGATGACGTTGGTGTACTCGGCAAGCTCCGGGTCCGGCAGCGCTTTGGTTAACAGCTGCGCTGCGCCCCGTAATCCGCCCAGCGGGTTTTTGATTTCATGTGCCAGGCCGCGCACCAGATCGCGGGCGGCAATCTGCTGAGCGTGCTGGAGCTGCTCCTGACTCAGGCGTCGTTGGTTATCCATCGGGGCCATTTCCAGCAGGATAAGGCCGTCAGGCAGGCGCTGCGCCGTCAGCGAAAGAATATGCGACCGCCCGTCGATCACCAGCGTCACTTCGTTATCGGTAAACCCCTGGCCCGCCAGCAAGCTTTCCTGCATCAGTGCGATGTTCAGCGAAAAATAGCTCAGCAGTTCAGGAAGCGGGGTACCAAACAGTTTGCGCGCGCTTTGGGCGAGCAGTTGCTGCGCCGCCGGGTTGGCGTAATGCACCGCCAGCTCGTCGTCGACCAGCAAAATACTGTTAATCAAAGAATTGAGGATCTGCCCAGCATCGGGCAGCGTGCCAGTTGCCATTCAGCAGTCTCCTGGAGTTGGCTGCACTAATTTAGTGCAGTATAGCGTTTTAGACGAAAAAAGCGCGTGAGATCAGTTTGTTGGTGGAGAAAAAAGCCCATCCGAAGATGGGCTGAAAGTTTCCACGGCAACTAAAACCTGCGTCTTTCTCGCGACACCTGCGTTGGCCGCTTTCGTTCACCCCGATCACTTACTGATGTAAGCTCCCGGGGACTCACTCAATTGCCGCCTTGCTGTAGCAAGAAATCCATTGGTTTTTAAACTCTCACGACACATCGTGCAGAGTTTTCATTCTTCATTAAACGCTGTAGTACAGTTCGAACTCAACCGGGTGCGGCGTCATGCGTACGCGGTCGTTTTCTTCGGTGCGCAGCGCGATATAAGCGTCGATAGCTTCATCGGTGAACACGCCACCCGCGGTCAGGAACTCACGGTCTGCGTCCAGCGCCTGCAGGGCTTCTTCCAGAGAGCCAGCAACCTGTGGGATCTCTTTCGCTTCTTCTGGCGGCAGGTCGTACAGGTTTTTGTCCATGGCTTCGCCAGGGTGGATCTTGTTCTTAATACCGTCCAGGCCGGCCATCAGCAGCGCGGCGAAGCACAGGTACGGGTTAGCCGCTGGATCCGGGAAGCGCACTTCGATACGACGCGCTTTCGGAGACGCAACAACCGGGATACGGATAGACGCAGAACGGTTACGGGCAGAGTAGGCCAGCATGACCGGCGCTTCGTAGCCTGGGACCAGACGCTTGTAGGAGTTCGTGGTTGGGTTCGCCAGGGCGTTGATGGCTTTAGCGTGTTTGATCACACCGCCAATGTAGTGCAGCGCCTGCTCGGACAGACCGGCATACTTGTCGCCAGAGAACAGGTTGGTACCGTTCTTGGACAGAGACATGTGGCAGTGCATACCGGAACCGTTATCGCCAAACATCGGTTTTGGCATGAAGGTCGCGGTTTTACCGAAACGGTGCGCCACGTTGTGAACAACGTATTTGTAGATCTGAATCTCGTCCGCTTTTTTGGTCATGGTGTTGAAGCGGGTCGCGATTTCGTTCTGGCCAGCGGTCGCCACTTCGTGGTGATGCGCTTCAACGACCAGGCCCATCTCTTCCATGATCAGACACATGGTAGAGCGGATGTCCTGTGAAGAATCGACCGGAGGAACCGGGAAGTAACCGCCTTTCACGCCAGGACGGTGACCTTTGTTACCACCTTCGTATTTGGTGGAAGAGTTCCATGCGCCTTCGATGTCATCGATAGCCACGTGGGAACCCGAAATGGTCGCGCCGAAACGAATGTCGTCAAACAGGAAGAACTCTGGCTCTGGCCCAAACAGAACGGTGTCTGCAATACCGGTAGAACGCAGGTACTCTTCAGCACGTTTCGCGATGGAACGCGGGTCGCGGTCATAGCCCTGCAGCGTGCCTGGCTCAAGGATATCGCAACGGATGATCAGCGTAGACTCTTCGAAGAACGGGTCAATGAGCGCAGTCGTGGCATCTGGCATCAGAACCATGTCGGATTCGTTAATACCTTTCCAGCCACCAATGGAGGAGCCGTCAAACATTTTGCCTTCTTCAAAGAATTCGGCGTTTACCTGATGAGCAGGAATTGTGACGTGCTGTTCTTTACCTTTGGTATCGGTGAAGCGCAGATCAACAAACTTCACTTCATGTTCGTTCAGCATCGTCAAAACGTGTTCAGCGGACATACTTAACTCTCCAGATTGGTCATTGTCGTCGTGGTAACGAGGTCTTCAAATTCTGCTTTGGCCTGGCTGCGAGCCATTTTTTTGGCGTATTTTTGTAAAGCGAAATCTGTGCCAACTTTTAAAACACCCCCAAAAGGCGTTATCATGCGCACCATAGTGCAAAAGACCTGCACTACAATGGATTTGTTGCACCAGTATAGTGCTTCAATGTGAACATTGAGCACCATATTGGTGCAATTTACGTTAAAGTGCCCTGTTACCGCTCCGTGAAAGCGATCACAAAGCATCTCTGCAATACTTGTTTGCGGGGGATGTTTGTGATCCTGTTTTGTAGTGCGATTAATCCGTGTACAATAACGCGCTATTTCTAAATGCCTGAGGCAAAGTTGTGATCGAAAAATTGCGTAACATCGCCATCATCGCGCACGTTGACCATGGTAAAACTACCCTGGTTGATAAGCTGCTGCAGCAGTCCGGTACGTTTGATGCTCGTGCCGAAACTCAAGAGCGTGTGATGGACTCCAACGATTTGGAGAAAGAGCGTGGGATTACCATCCTCGCCAAAAACACCGCCATCAAATGGAATGACTACCGTATCAACATCGTTGATACCCCAGGCCACGCCGACTTCGGTGGTGAAGTTGAACGTGTAATGTCCATGGTAGACTCCGTTCTGCTGGTCGTTGACGCAATGGATGGCCCAATGCCGCAGACGCGCTTTGTGACCAAAAAGGCGTTTGCCCATGGTCTGAAGCCAATCGTCGTTATCAACAAAGTTGACCGTCCGGGCGCGCGTCCTGACTGGGTTGTAGACCAGGTATTCGACCTGTTCGTTAACCTCGACGCGACCGACGAGCAGCTGGACTTCCCTATCGTTTACGCGTCTGCGCTGAACGGTATTGCAGGTCTGGACCACGAAGATATGGCGGAAGACATGACCCCGCTGTATCAGACGATTGTTGACCGTGTTCCTGCACCAAACGTTGATCTCGACGGCACCCTGCAGATGCAGATCTCTCAGCTCGACTACAACAACTACGTTGGTGTTATCGGCATTGGTCGTATCAAGCGCGGTAAAGTTAAGCCTAACCAGCAGGTCACTATCATCGATAGCGAAGGCAAAACCCGTAACGGTAAAGTGGGCAAAGTGCTGACTCACCTGGGTCTTGAGCGTATCGATAGCGACATCGCTGAAGCGGGCGACATCATTGCCATCACCGGTCTGGGTGAGCTGAACATCTCCGACACCATCTGCGACCCGCAGAATGTTGAAGCGCTGCCAGCCCTGTCCGTTGATGAACCAACCGTATCCATGTTCTTCAACGTCAACACCTCTCCGTTCTGTGGTAAAGAAGGTAAGTTCGTTACCTCTCGTCAGATCCTTGACCGCCTGAACAAAGAGCTGGTGCACAACGTTGCGCTGCGCGTTGAAGAAACCCCAGATGCGGACGCTTTCCGCGTTTCCGGTCGTGGTGAGCTGCACCTGTCAGTTCTGATCGAAAACATGCGTCGTGAAGGTTTCGAGATGGCGGTTTCCCGTCCGAAAGTTATCTTCCGCGAAATCGATGGCCGTAAACAAGAGCCGTTCGAGAACGTAACGCTGGACGTTGAAGAGCAGCATCAGGGTTCTGTCATGCAGGCTCTGGGTGAGCGTAAAGGCGACCTGAAAAACATGAATCCAGATGGCAAAGGCCGCGTACGTCTCGACTACGTGATCCCAAGCCGTGGCCTGATCGGCTTCCGTTCTGAGTTCATGACCATGACCTCTGGTACCGGTCTGCTGTACTCCACCTTCAGCCACTACGACGACGTTCGTCCAGGCGAAGTTGGTCAGCGTAACAACGGCGTTCTGATCTCCAACGGTCAGGGTAAAGCGGTTGCGTTCGCCCTGTTCAGCCTGCAGGACCGCGGTAAGCTGTTCCTGGGTCACGGTGCAGAAGTTTACGAAGGCCAGATCATCGGTATTCACAGTCGTTCTAACGACCTGACTGTAAACTGCCTGACCGGTAAGAAACTGACCAACATGCGTGCGTCCGGTACTGACGAAGCGACGGTTCTGGTTCCACCGATCAAGATGACGCTGGAGCAAGCTCTGGAATTCATCGATGACGACGAACTGGTAGAAGTGACTCCACTGTCTATCCGTATCCGTAAACGTCACCTGACCGAGAACGATCGTAAACGTGCTATGCGCGGTGCGAAAGAAGAGTAATACGGTCTTCCGTAGGCCGGGTTAAGCGTACGCGCCACCCGGCAAGTAAAAAGCCGCTGATCCCTCAGCGGCTTTTTTATGGCTAAACGCTGGTGGCGGAAACCCGCTTTTCCGGACCGTACGCGGCCATAACTTCCGCTGTTTTTTTCCGTTTGCCGATCTCCTCGATAATAAACGCGAAGCGCGCTTCGTTGAGTTTATAGAAGAGTCCCATGGTCACGGCGGCGATAATCGCCAGGCCGCACGGCCAGAGGAAAATTAGCTGGCGCAAGCCGAGCAGCGTACTGGCGCTCTGCACGGCATGAGGAATATACCCAATCTGCGTCAGCATTATGCCCGGCAGGAATCCGGCGAGGGCGGCGGAGATTTTGCGCGAGAAGGTATAGCCGGTATACACCGACCCTTCGGCGCGAATGCCCGTTTTCCATTCGCCGTAATCTACCGTATCCGGCACCAGCGCCCAGTTCAGGCTGTTCACAAACGCCGTGCCGAAAAAGGCCATACAGGAAAAGAGCACGAACAGCAGCGAGCTGGTCCCCCAGAAGAAGTTCAGCACATCGCCTATCGCCCACAGCGCCAGCCCACCCAGATAGACCGGCTTCTTGCCAAAACGCTTCACCGCACCGGGCACCAGAAACACGCCAATCAGAATGCAGCCCATGCTGAAAAAACCCATCCACGACAGCAAATGCAGATCGTTGAGCACGTACTGGGTGTAATAGACCTGAATCGCCAGCTTGATGTTAAACGCCGCCAGGGTGCAGAGGTTCGCGATGCACAGCACCAGCAGCGGTGGGTTGCGGAAGATAGCGCAGAATGACTTCAGGATGCCGGGCTTATGGTGATCGGGCGAGATTTCGACATACCGCTCTTTTACGCCGCTGTAGCACCACCACATGCAGAATAAGCCGCCGGTGACAAACACCAGCGCGGCCACCAGATAGCCGAGGGAGGGCTGGCTGACGAACAGCGCCTGAATGGGCATAAAGCCGACGGTGCAGAGTAACAGCCCCACCGTCGCGCCGCCCTGACGCCAGGCCGCAAGCTGCGCCCGCTCATTCGGGTTTTTGGTGATAGCCGGCACCATCGCACCGTAAGAGCAGTTCATCAGGCTATAGCACAGGCCGAACATCATAAAGAGCACGGTGGCGAGGGCCGTTTTCACCGTCAGGCTAAAATCGTTGGCCATAAACTGCGCCGTGGCAACCAGCGCCACCGGTACGGAGGCATACAGAATGAATGGCCGGAACTTTCCCCTCGCGCCGATATGACGCCGGGAGTCCAGCAGCACCCCGGTCAGCATGTCGGTAAAGGCGGTAAAAAACTTCGCAACCAGAAAAATAATGCCGCCGTAAAAGGCGGGCATACCCAGCTCGTCGGTATAAAACTTCAGCAGATACAGCGTGCCGATACAGAGCATCAGGTTCGAGCCAAAATCGCCCATCCCATAGGCGCACTTCTCGCGCAGGCTCAGCTTCAGGGTTAACGGATCAGGAGTGTGTGTCATGGTCGATCCTCTACGCGCCCCGCAGGGCGCGCGCTCAAGTCATTCAGGCTGTACGTTTGCGCAGTTCAATTTCTTCCACGATGCGCACATACATCTTCTCGTTGAGGTTGTAGAAGCAGCCCATCGCCACGATGGTGATGACCGCCAGCAGGCTCGGGTAGATAAATATCAGCTGCCGTAGCCCTTCAACCGTTCCGTCAGACTGCACCACGTTGGGCACATAGCCGATTTGCGTCAGCATAATCCCCGGGAAAAAGCCCGCCAGCGCCTGGGAAACCTTACGGAAGAAGGTAAACCCGGTATAGACCGTCCCTTCGGAGCGTACGCCGGTGCGCCACTCGCCGTACTCCACGGTATCGGACACCAGCGCCCAGTTCAGGCTGTTCACAAACGCGGAGCCGAAGAACGCCAGGCATGAGAACGCCACAAAGCTCACCGAGCCGCCGCCGAAGAAGTAGTTGAGCAGATCGCCGGCCACCCAAATCATCAGCCCGCTGATGTAGACCTTTTTCTTACCGAAGCGACGCACCGCGCCGGGCATCATAAACACGCCGATAAAAATACAGCCCATACTGAAGAAGCCCATGTACGACAGCAGGATCGGGTTGTTCAAAACGTACTGCGTGTAGTAGACCTGGATGGCGAGTTTGACGTTAAAGGCCCCCAGCGTGCAGAGGTTGGCAATGCAGAGAATAAACAGCGGGCGGTTGCCGGCGATGGCGCGAAACGACTGCAGCAGGCCCGGCTTTTGAGCGGGGTTAGCGGGCTGCGCCTCGACGTAGCGCTCGGTCACGCCCTTATAGCACCACCACATAAAGAACAGCCCGAACAACGAGAACAGGGTGGCGGCAAAGATATAGCCCAGCTGATCATTGCCTTCAATCAGGTTCATCACCGGGACAAAGCCGACGGTACACAGCAGCAGGCCCAGCGTCGCGCCGCCCTGACGCCAGGCCGCCAGCGCGGCGCGCTCGTCCGGGTTTTTGGTAATGGCGGGCACCATGGCGCCGTAAGAGCAGTTCATCATGCTGAAGAACAGGCCGTACAGCATGAACAGCACCGTCGCCATCACCGTTTTGCCGGTCATCTCAAACGGTGTGCCGACGAAGTTTGCAATCGCCAGCAGCGTGACCGGAAACGCCGCATACAGCACGAACGGGCGGAATTTGCCCTTCGGCCCAATCTTGCGCCGGGAATCAAGCATGATCCCGGTACCCATATCGGTAAAGGCGGTAAAGAACTTGGCGATCAGGAAAATAATGCCGCCGTAGGTGCCCGGCAGGCCCAGCACGTCGGTGTAAAATTTCAGCAGGTACAGCGTGCCGATATCCAGCAGGATGTTAGAGCCGAGATCGCCCATCCCGTAGGCGAGTTTTTCTTTAAACGGCAGGCGTAGGGTTGCCGGATCAGAAGTATGTTGACTCATTATTGTTCTCCGTCTGCCCGCAGGTCTCCCTGCGGGCGAGCCTTATCAGATATGACGTAAGGTGCTAAATAGATCTGCCCATTCGCTTTGCTGGCGATAGAACACCGGCGGTTTGCCGAGCGGGGCTTCAACGGTCACGTCACCGCCCTGACAGGTTTCTCCCGTCCAGGCATTCACCCAGGTGTCCTGTGGCAGGTACAGGGTCCAGTCGGTGCGGCCCTCTTCGTGAACGGGTGCCACCAGCAGATCGCGGCCAAACAGGTACTGATACTTCAGCGTGTAGGCGCGCGCGTCGTCTTCGTAGTGCAGGAACAGCGGGCGCATCACCGGCAGGCCCGTTTTAGCGTTCCGCACAACCGCGGCTTTGATATACGGCTTGAGCGTGGTGAAGACCCTGGTCATCCGCGCGAAGTGGGCGATGGTTTCGGCGTCGGCGTCGAACTGCCAGTTATCGCCAGGGCGATTGCCTTCGTGGGTACGCATCATCGGCGTGAAGGCGCTGAAATCGCACCAGCGCAGCAGCAACTCTTTGCTGCGCTTCATCCCGAACAGCGTGGTATAACCGCCGATATCGCTGTGGTGCAGGCCGTGGCCGGTCATCGCCAGCGAGAGCGCCGCGGGAACAACCGAGGCCAGGCCGTCGTCGAGGCTCCAGTCGACGTTTTGATCGCCAGCCCACATCATCACCGAGTGCTTCTGGCTGCCGGTATAGCCCGCGCGCATAAAGAACAGGATCTCACCGAGTTTGCCGGTCTCCTCCAGCGCCTCGTAGTTACATTTCGCCCACAGTGCAGGCCAGGCGTTATGCATAATTTCCGCGCTTACGCCGTTATGCAGGAAGGTGTCGGTCGGCAGATACTCGCCGAAATCGGCCATCCAGCCGCCGCAGCCCAGTTCGATCAGGTTCTTTTTGATGACCTCTTTGTACCAGTCATAGGCTTCGGGGTTGGTCAGGTCGATAACGCCCGCGTAAAACTCGCCGAATTCGACGTGATAATCCTTACCCTCGGCGTTTTTGGTCAGATAGCCGCGTTTCGCTGCTTCTTCGCACAGGTCGCGATCGCTGGCGACGTACGGGTTGATGTAGGAGAGGAACTGCACGCCCTCCTGCTTCCATTGCGGAATGCGGGTATCCAGCTGCGGATAAAGCTCGCTGTTCCACTTCCAGTTCCACATCACGCGTTTGCCGAAGGAGGTCATGCGAATGCCGGACCAGTCCTGCGCCCAGATACCGTTCACCTTCACGCCGCCGTTACGCATGGCATCGAGCTTCTGCTGACACACGTCGGTGCCGCCCTGAATGCCGAGCGTCACGCCATCATAAACCCAGTCCGGCAGTTCCGGCTGACGGCCCAGCAGGGCGGTGAGTTTTTCCAGCAGATCGACGTAGGTTTCTGCACATTCGAAGCGCAGCGTGGCGTTATCTTCCCAGAAGGCCAGCTCATGGTAGCCCGGCGCGCTGAAGTCGAAATTCATGTAGCAGCTGTTATCGACGTGGCAGTAGTACTTTTGGGTGCTCACAAAGGTGGGCTGCGGGAAGAAGGTCCAGTAGTAGTCGCCGCCGGCGTTCTCTTTACAGTCGGCCTGCCAGGTCACGTAAGTTTGCTTGTTACGGCCCACGCCCTGCTCGCTGGTCCACAGCGGGAACGGCTTGCCGCGCAGGTCAAAGTAGGAGAACTGCTCCCCGCAGCCGTAGATATGATCCTCCGGCTGCGCTGCCAGCCGCAGCCAGATGCGGTTATGGCTGGTGGCGTCGTTTTGCAGCTTGAGTTCCAGGCGACCTTCTGCATCCACACCGATCCGCAGCGTGGCGCTCACCGCGTCGCCGCGGGTGAAGCGGATCGCCCAGCCCGCGTCTTGCTGCGTAACCGTAGCCTCGGTCAGCGCGATCTTCTCATTGAGATTATCTTTGATGCTGAAGTTGCCGCGAAACATCTCAATGTCCGCCTCACCCGCACCGATCCACAGGCAGGGCGCATCGGCGGAGTGGGACACAATCAGGCGATCCTGCCAGCGCAGGGTGAAACCTGTTTCAGTATTCTTTAAATCAATATCATGTAGGGTACGCATATAAACTCCGTTTTTATTATTTAGCCAGGCTGTCCAGCAAACCGGCGGCTACGGCAGGGGCTAAGCCCGGTGCCAGCGGCAGGCGGGGGATCACCAGGCAGTGCAGCAGATGATAGATATCCTGCTTGCCGTCCCAGACTTTGGTGGTCACTTCGTTATGGATGTCCAGCTCCTGCCACCACGACCCGTTTTCGTAATCCATCAGGTATTTGATGCAGTAATCCCACCACGTCTGATACCACGTCTCGTACTGCGCCTCACCGGTGACCGTATAGAGCGCATAGGCCGTGCCCATCGCCTCGACGATCGGCCAGCGCACGCGTTCGCGCACGATAGGCTTGCCGTCCCAGCCCACGGAGTAGACAAAACCATCGGCCCCGTCGGGCGCCCAGGCGTCGCGGATGGTGGCGTGGAACAAGCCTTTCGCATCTTCCAGCAGCCACGCTGGCGGTGTTTCAAAGCGCGCTTCCAGCGCGGCGCGCAGGTGCAGCATCAGGCGGCCCCACTCGATCCAGTGGCCCGGCGTGCCGCCGTAGGCGCGGAAGCGGTGGGCGGGGTTATCGATGTTGTAATCGCGGATCGGGTTCCAGTGAGTGTCGAAATGCTCGTTAACGCGATAATCTCCCTTGCGCGCCACGTCGTGAATAATCACCGAGGCAATGCGCAAGGCGCGGTCGAGCCATTTACGATCGTGCGTCACGTCATAGACGATCAGGAAGGCTTCCACGGCGTGCATATTGGCGTTACCGCCGCGGTAATCTTCGGTCTTGCTGAATGCTTCATCCCAGGATTCGAGGCACATCTGCTCCTCTTCGCTCCAGAAATAGCGCTCGATCACCGCAATCGCCTCGTCGAGAAGCGGGCGCGCCTGCGGGTGGCCGGTGGTTACGGCGCTTGCCGCACCCAACAGCACGAAGAAGTGCTGATAACCCTGCTTGGAGGCGTCGACCACGCCCTCGTCGTTAACGCAGGCGTACCAGCCGCCGTGCTGGCTGTCGCGCAGCGGGCCGTTAAGGGCGTTGATGCCGTGCTCAACCAGCGCATACGCGCCGGGACGCCCCATGTTGGCGGCAACGGCGTAAACGTGCAGCATGCGGGCGGTGATCCACAGGTGGGTGCCCATATCGCTACGCACCTGGCCGTTATTGCCCAGCCAGCCGAAGCCGGTCGGCACGGCGGCGTTTTTACCGAAATCGAGAATGCGGTCAGTCTCTTGCTCAAGCCAGCGGTTGTGGCTCAGGGTGTTAAACCATTTCATGTTCAGGTCCTTTCTTAACGGCGTGCCATCATTTCGTCGACGATCTCACCTAAACGCTGCAATTTCGGTACAGAAATATCGCGAAGCATCATTTCGGTGTCCGGCAGACCCACCACCGATGACCAGACGGCCCGACCAGCGAGGAAACCGGATGCGCCCGCCTGCATGGCAACCTGTACCGCGCGGGGGAAGAGTTTGTCGTCCACGCCGGAAGAGAGGATCACCCACGGCATGGCGATGTTCTCGTTCAGCTTCTGCGAGGCGGTCAGCAGCGCCTGCTGAGAACCTTTGCCGAACAGCGGCATCTCCACCTTGTAGAGATCGGCACCGCTGTCGCCGAGCTCTTTTGCCGCCTCAATAATCGCCTGTTCGCGATTAAAGGTGGCCCCGCGACGCGGCGGGCGAACAACGGGCTCGATAATGCTCAGCAATCCGTTGTCGTGACACAGCTGGTTAAACGCCTTCACCATCTCCAGACGCTGCTGCGGATCTTCATCGCTGCGCCAGAGCACCAGCAGTTTCAGCGCCTTGCCGCCGTCGCGTTTAACCGCCTGTGTGTCGATATTTTTATCAATCACCACGCTGTCGACCGGAATACCGTTCCCCGGAATAAACTCGTCGGCGGCCACAATCATTGCGCAGCTTTTGGCCACCGCCTGCTGCTCGACAATCTGGCGATAGCAAAACTGCTGGTCGACCAGGATCGCAGAGGCATACGGCGAGAGAATTTTGGCCGCGTTGACCTTAAAATCGGTCAGGTGTTGGTCGCTGACCGGCACCGGGGCACCCGCCGCGGCAAACATCAGGCGCATCGCCTCGCGCTGGTCAACGGCCAGCATTGCAAAACCGCCGGAAGGCCGGGTGATATCGTTCAGGGTGTACGTCGTCATTTCTCAATCCTTTCCTGTCAGTGTGATTTTTTCAGCCCGGCGGATGTACGAACCTGTTCAAGAATGGCCGTCCAGTCTTCGCGCCCGCGTCCGGCGGCGCGCGCCTGGTTATAGACCTCACGCGAGGCGGCACCCAGCGGCATCGGGACGTGCAGCTGGTTTGCGACATCCAGGGCGATCCCCAGATCTTTATGCGCCAGGTCGATCATGAACGCGGGCGTAAGATCGCCTTTCAGCACCTTGTTCGGCCAGGAGGTGGTGAAGTGGCCTTTACCCGCTGGCGTACCGCTCATCACCTTCAGCGCGACATCGAAGGAGAGGCCGAGTGCTTCACACAGCACGGCTGCCTCGGCGGAAAGCGCGTTGAGGGCGATGCTCATGTAGTTGTTGATAAGCTTCACGCGGATCCCCATGCCCGGGCCGCCCGCGTTGACCAGTTCGTTGCCCATCGCCATCAGCACCGGGGTGGCGCGCTCAACCTGCTGCGCTGTGCCGCCCGCCAGCAGGAGTAATGTCCCGGCGATGGCATGGTCGGAGGTGCGTCCGACGGGAACGTCCATCATGCTGAAACCTAACTCAGCCATTTCGCCGATCAGGGCGTCGGTTTGCAGCGGGTGAATAGTGGACATATCAATGACCAGCGCGTCGCGGGATAATCCTTCACACACGCCCAGCTCGCCAAACAGCACCGAGCGCACCAGGTCGCCATTTGGCAGCATGGTGATGACAAACTCGGCCCCTCTTGCTGCCTGTTCAGGCGTTTCTGCTGCCTGCGCGCCGCAGTCCACCAGCGCCTGTACGGCCTGCGGGTTCACGTCGAAGACGCGAAGCGAATGGTCGTGCTTCAGCAGATTCTTCGCCATTGGCGCGCCCATCTGCCCTAAACCGATAAATGCGATTGCTGACATCTCTCTCTCCTGTCACATCGTGTCAAGTATTGCGCGTTTTTGTTGTCTGTTTTTGATCGTATTTGTAATTTATGGTCAAAAAATTGACACGGGTCACTTTTTAAACATTTGGTGAAATTAAAATGAGAGCATCAAAAACGCATAAGGATTGACCATGACTCGCATCGTTTGTGTCGGCATTACCGTGCTGGATCGCATCTGGTATCTCGATGATTTGCCGAAAGAAGGGGGGAAATATGTCGCTCAAAACTATACGGAAGTGGGCGGTGGTCCGGCGGCTACGGCGGCGGTGGCGGCAGCGAAACTCGGGGCAAGCGTGGACTTTATTGGCCGGGTGGGTGATGACGATACCGGCAACCGACTGCTCGCGGAGCTGGAGTCCCTGGGGGTGAAGACGCGTTTTACCCGCGTAGTGAAGGGGGCGCGTTCTTCGCAATCGGCGGTTCTGGTGGATGCGAAAGGGGAGCGGATTATCGCTAACTACCCCAGCCCTGACCTTCCGCCAGACGCAGACTGGCTTGCGGATATCGATTTTTCACAGTGGGATATAGTGCTGGCGGACGTGCGCTGGCACGACGGCGCAAAGCAGGCGTTCACCCTTGCGCGCCAGCAGGGGGTGCAAACCCTGCTTGATGCGGATGTCACGCCGCAGGACATTGCTGAGCTAATTGCGCTAAGCGACCATGCGGCCTTTTCCGCACCGGGCCTGTGGCGTTTAGCGCAGCGGGAGGAGACGGAGGAGGCGCTCAATAAAGCGCAAACGCTCACAAACGGTCACGTCTACGTTACGCAGGGCAGTGAAGGGTGCTACTGGCTGGAGAACGGACAGCTTTGCCATCAGCCGGGATTCAGCGTGGACGTTGTGGATACCACGGGCGCGGGGGATGTTTTTCACGGTGCGCTGGCGGTCAGCCTGGCGCAGCGCGCGCCTGCACGGGACGCCGTGCGCTTTGCCAGCGCGGTCGCGGCGCTGAAGTGTACCCGCCCCGGCGGACGTGCGGGGATCCCTGACTGTGATCAAACCCGCTCTTTCTTGTCACTTTTTGTATAAAATGCTCAATGTGATGGTTTTCAAAGGACAACCCATGAGCCTTACCGAATTGACCGGTAACCCGCGTCACGATCGGCTGCTTACGCTTATCGCCGAACGTGGCTATATGAACATCGATGAACTGGCGCAGCTACTGGATGTCTCGACGCAGACGATACGACGGGATATTCGTAAGCTGAGCGAGCAGGGGCTGATCACGCGTCATCACGGTGGCGCGGGGCGGGCGTCAAGCGTGGTCAACACGGCCTTTGAACAGCGCGAAGTCTCCCTGACGGAAGAGAAGCGGGCCATTGCCGAAGCCATAGCTGATTACATTCCCGATGGGTCGACCGTGTTTATCACCATTGGTACAACGGTGGAGCACGTTGCGTGGGCGTTGTTAAACCATAACCACCTGCGCATCATCACCAACAGCCTGCGGGTGGCGCACATTCTCTACAAAAATCCGCGCTTTGAGGTGATGGTGCCGGGCGGGACGTTACGCCCGCATAACGGGGGCATCATCGGCGCTGCCGCCACGGCGTTCGTCTCGGGCTTTCGGGCGGATTACCTGGTCACCAGCGTCGGGGCGATTGAGCAGGACGGTGCGATGATGGAGTTTGATGTCAACGAGGCCAGCGTGGTGAAAACGATGATGACCCACGCCCGACACATTTTGCTGGCGGCCGATCACACCAAGTACCACGCCTCGGCTGCGGTCGAGATCGGTAACGTGGCGCAGGCGACGGCGCTCTTCACCGACGAAGGTCCGGGTGCCACGCTGCAAAACTATCTCAAATCCAGCAAAGTCGAGGTGGTGGTCGTTAACGACCACGTGCCGGGTTAATTCCTATCACGGCCCGACGGTGTGGTCGGGCTATGCCTTTCCCGAAGCTGAATCTGGCGCATAGCCAAACCTTATCTTTCCCGCTACAGTTACTTTTCCACGGCGAAAAGGAGATAAACATGCTTTATATCTTTGACTTAGGAAATGTAATCGTCGATATCGATTTTAATCGAGTGCTGGGCGCATGGAGCGATTTTAGCCGTGTACCGCTGGCGACGATAAAACAGAATTTTAAGATGGGTGAGACTTTCCATCAGCACGAGCGCGGTGAAATCAGCGACGAAGAGTTCGCAGAGCGTCTCAGCCATGAAATGGATCTGCCGTTAAGCTATGAGCAGTTTTCTCACGGCTGGCAGGCGGTATTTGTGGCGATCCGCCCGGAAGTGATCGCGATCATGCAAAAACTGCGCGAGCAGGGGCACCGTGTGGTGGTCCTGTCGAACACCAACCGCCTGCATACCACATTCTGGCCTGATGAATACCCTGAGATCCAGACGGCTGCAGACAAAATCTACCTGTCTCAGGAGATGGGCATGCGCAAACCGGAAGCGCGGATCTATCAGGCCGTGCTCCAATCGGAAGGTTTCACTGCCGCCGATGCGGTCTTTTTCGACGACAATGCCGATAATATAGAAGGCGCTAACCAGCTAGGCATCACCTCTATTCTGGTGACCGGAAAAGAGACGATACCGGACTACTTTGCGAAGCAGTTATGCTAAAAACCGTTCATCAAAAAGCCACGCACCATACGCGTCCGCTGCGTGCGTGGCTGAAACTCCTCTGGCACCGCATTGATGAGGACAACATGACCACGCTGGCGGGTAATCTCGCCTATGTGTCGTTGCTTTCGCTCGTGCCGCTGGTGGCCGTTATTTTTGCGCTGTTTTCCGCCTTCCCCATGTTTTCGGACGTCAGCCTGCAGCTTCGCCATTTCGTGTTTGCGAACTTCATTCCGGCAACGGGCGATGTGATTCAGAACTACATCGAGCAGTTCGTTGCCAACTCCAGCAAAATGACCGCCGTCGGCGCATGCGGGCTAATCGTCACGGCGCTGCTGCTGATGTACTCCATTGATAGCGCGCTTAACGCGATCTGGCGCAGCAAAAAGGTTCGCCCCAAGGTTTACTCCTTTGCCGTGTACTGGATGATTTTGACGCTGGGTCCGCTGCTGGCGGGGGCCAGTCTGGCCATCAGTTCGTATCTCCTTTCACTGCGCTGGGCGAGCGATCTCAACACCGTGATTGATAACGTTTTGCGCATCTTCCCGCTGATTTTATCGTGGCTGTCGTTCTGGCTGCTTTACAGTGTCGTTCCCACGACGCGCGTGCCAAACCGCGATGCGGTTGTTGGAGCGCTGGTGGCGGCTGTGCTCTTTGAATTGGGCAAAAAAGGCTTTGCCCTTTACATCACGATGTTCCCGTCTTACCAGCTGATTTACGGCGTGCTGGCGGTGATCCCCATTTTGTTTGTCTGGGTTTACTGGACCTGGTGTATCGTCTTGCTAGGCGCCGAAATAACTGTCACTCTCGGGGTCTACCGCGAACTCAAACAAGAAGCACTGGCTGAAAAACAACGAGAAGCAGACCAACCATGATTGCATTGATTCAACGCGTAACCCGTGCCAGCGTCACCGTGGAGGGTGAGGTGACGGGTGAAATTGGCCCGGGACTTTTGGTGTTGTTAGGTGTCGAAAAGGATGACGACGAACAAAAGGCTAATCGCCTGTGCGAGCGCGTGCTGGGCTACCGCATCTTCAGCGATGCCGAAGGTAAGATGAACCTGAACGTTCAGCAGGCGGGTGGCAGCGTGCTGGTCGTTTCCCAGTTCACGCTGGCAGCTGATACCGAACGCGGCATGCGCCCAGGCTTCTCCAGAGGCGCTGCGCCCGATCGCGCTGAAGCGCTTTATGAATACTTTGTTGAACGTTGTCGCCAACAGGACATGCATACGCAAACCGGACGATTCGCTGCAGATATGCAGGTCTCGCTGGTGAACGATGGCCCCGTCACCTTCTGGCTGCAGGTATGAGCCAGCTGGCGGCGTGGCCGCGGTTAACAAGAGAGAGTACACCTATGTATCACCTTCGAGTACCGCAAACGGAAGAAGAGTTAGAGGTTTACTACCAGTTCCGCTGGGAAATGCTGCGCAAGCCGTTACATCAACCTAAAGGTTCAGAACGCGACGCCTGGGACGCCATGGCGCACCATCAGATGGTGGTCGATGAAGAGGGCAACCTGGTCGCTGTCGGACGTTTGTATATCAATGCTGATAACGAGGCCTCCATCCGGTTTATGGCGGTGCATCCCTCCGTTCAGGACAAGGGGCTGGGAACGCTGATGGCGATGACCCTGGAGTCCGTCGCGCGTCAGGAAGGGGTAAAGCGCGTGACCTGTAGCGCCCGCGAAGACGCCGTGGAGTTCTTCGCCAAGCTCGGTTTTGTTAATCAGGGCGAAATCGCCGCGCCGCAAACCACGCCAATCCGCCACTTTCTGATGATCAAACCTATCGCCACCCTGGACGATATTCTGCACCGTGCCGACTGGTGCGGACAGCTGCAGCAGGCCTGGTATCAGCACATTCCGCTCAGCGAAAAGATGGGCGTGCGTATCCAGCAGTACACCGGACAAAAATTCATCACCACCATGCCGGAAACCGGCAACCAGAACCCACACCACACCTTGTTTGCCGGCAGCTTGTTCTCGCTGGCGACGCTCACCGGCTGGGGGCTGATCTGGCTGATGCTGCGCGAGCGTCATCTCGGCGGCACCATCATCCTGGCGGATGCCCATATTCGCTACAGCGCCCCTATCAGCGGTAAGCCAGGCGCGGTGGCCGACCTGGGTGCGCTCGGCGGCGATCTCGACCGCCTGGCGCGAGGCCGCAAGGCGCGCGTGCAGATGCAGGTCGAGCTCTTCGGCGATGATACCCCGGGAGCGGTGTTTGAAGGGACGTATATCGTTCTGCCCGCCAGGCCCTACGGCGCGTTTGAAGAGGGCGGGAACGAGGAAGAGTAGTGATAGTGAAAGAGAGTTATCTTTTTAGAAGATAACTCTCATGTTGTATTAGAAGCGGTAGCCGATGCCAAAAATAAATCCATTGATGGCATAATTACCATCCAGATCGGCTTTCGTTCCTTCATATCCGAGCGTCATCGAAATATTTTCGACAGGATTAATCATCAGGCCTGCAGCATAGGCAAAAGAGGTCGATTTTTCAGAAAGACTTTCATGGCCCGTATAATCGACATAAGCGTCAACCCAGGTTGTTTCTCCCGTTGCCTTAATATAAGAGATGCCACCCAGAGCATACAGGGAAATATAATCGTTAATACGGTATGCCGGACCTGCAAGCACGGAATAATATTTCACATCGACTTCATTTTTCACGAAGTCGTTAGCCACATAATACTGATTGGAACCATCAGCTTGCATATAGGTGAAAGAGCCAACAATGCTCAACGGTGATTGAAACTCGTAGCGATATTGCAGGTTAACGCCGCTCATGCTGTTGAAGTTTTGCACATCAGCGTGGGCATAGCCAATGGATAAGGTTTGTTCGTTAGCAAAGGTTGAACCACTTGCCACTGCGGTTGCCAGTAGGATCGCCAGCGATATTTTATTCACTTATTTATTCCATTTATATTTTTTATCAGGGAAGCTGATTTTAAATTAGCAGTGGTAATAAAAATAGAGCGCAAGGGGTTAATAAGGTTTATTTAGGAATAAATTTAGAGTTGTATTTCGAATGTACAAATGCATTCCCAGAACGATGATACTCGTTCGAGTAATAGTTGTATCCTGAAGGCTGTCTGGAAGGGCTAAGTATCACGCCAATCAATGAATTGCAGGTGCAGAAATGTCGAAGGACGTTCCTTGGCAGAGTGATATGGGGGATTTGCTAATAATTCAGAGGGATAGTTAACAGTAAAAGAAAGATCCCGGCTAAGGCCGGGAACGGTTATATAGTTATATTAGTGGATGTTAAATCGATATTTTATCCATAAGCCAATCACTATTACACTGCTAACAAATGAGCCCATTTTAACACCTAAAAATAAAGTGTTAATAACGGATATATTAGCTTGTCCTGTTTCAAGATAAAAAATAACAGGATTAATAAGAAGCGCAAAAAATGAGCTCAGACTCATGATTATCATCAGGACGCTGAATACAGTGATCCAACGGTAGAAATCATTTTTCATTTTCCGTACTCCACTGTAAATTATTCATGGTTTTGGAACCACCTTGTGCTATGGATTCTGTAAAGAGTGTTGATATAGAATTACCTGTTATTCCAGGTATTGCTGACAAAGGTAATGATTTACTTATACCCATTCCCATATCTGTCCATTCATAGTTCCCGAAACTGATCGAGGCGATCGTCAAGCCGCGGCGGTAAGGTTCTAACAGGCTGTTTTGTAAATCAAAAGCCCGGCCAGATGGCCGGGATATTTAACTTAGAAGAGAATCTGCATATTCTTTTACATTGGACATGATTTTAATTATTTCTTGCTTTGATATGGTGACGTCCTCTAACAACGGTTTAGCAATGTACTCCCATATATTTCTTTCTTCACTTTCATCTTTAATAATGTGTTGTATTGTGCCGCCAATTATTCTCAATGATGTATCGTTTGCGACGGCAAAAAAACATCCACCAAATGCACTGACGTTTGATGATGTAATACAATAGTCAAATACTTGTTCAGGATACTCATCCTCTTCTGTAGGCTCAGGATAGGTTAAGTAAAACAAACGATTAAAAGCATCCTCTGTAGGTAAAGAAAAAATCTCTTTATTTTGAGGATGTGATATCAAAGCACAATCGTTAGCAATAACCTCACGGAGATCAGCGAGCAACGTCGAAGTCCTAACATCACCTGGATATAAATTTCCATTTATGACTAAATAAAACAATCCATTTTTGATGGTTTCTCCCCATTGAGGGATATATTCTGTCCAAATAGCAAAACGATATGGATCACCAAAAATCATATTTATCTCCATTTTCCTGGTAAACCGAGTTCTTTTTTAACACTATTTGGAACATCGCTTTTCTTTAACGGAACAGTTTTATCTCCTGTGCTACCAGACCAGTGCCATGTTCCATCATTTGTATTGGTAAATTGATGAACATTTCCTTCTGCATCAATTGCATATCGTTTTTTTCCACCTACAACTGATGTTCCAAATAGGTCTATAGAATTTTTGGGTTCAGTCCCAGCATTAAAGCTATAACCTTGTTGTCCCGGTGTATGTTTCGGGTTGGATTGATAATTCAAGCCATTTTTTGCAGAGGTCGCAGTAGGTGTAGGTAATGGACTACCTTTACCGGCCTTACTTATCCCACCAAATGCCGAAGCCGCAGTACTTGCTAAAATACCTGCCTGAACTTCATCCAGACCATATTCTTTCTGGAGTGCTTCAGATACTTTTTGAGTGGCAACAACACCTTCAGCCTGCATCTGCTGCGCAAACGTAGCCGTCAGATTGTAAACCATCTTGAGCGGGATATCCTCTCCCAGAGCACGATCTATTGCCTGTTTCACCGCCAGGCTGTCGGTCAGCACATCACCATATTTCTGCTGGCAGGTCGTTGGATTGGCCGCACAGTCACTGATAAGCTGCTGTTGTTGAGAGGTACTCAGTTCCTCATACTTTTTGATAATGCTTTTACAGTCCCCGCCGTTAGCCTGACAGGACTTCATTTCAGCTGACCAGGCATATATTTGCTTGCTGTTCAGATAGTTATTCTCAACCACCGTCTTCCCGGCCTGAGCCCCGTCAATGGCGCTGGCCGTGCCGTCTCCCGCGACACCACCCGCAATCCCTGCGGCCAGGGTTGCCAGGGCGCTGATGGTCTGCTTTTCACTTTCGCTCAACGCAGTAACATCCTTGCCGTACATCTCCAGCGCAATACTGCCTGCCAGCTCCCCGGCGGCGGCGCCCGCCGTACCCGCAAGCGTGTCTTTCCCCTGCATCGCCGCCAGCACGGCATTCGCCACTGCGTGGGCAGCGGCTTTTTCCATCGTTTCGTCCAGCCCGGAACGGTGCCCGATAATTTCCGCCACGTACGGTGCGGCTGCCCCGGCCAGTGCGGCACTGATGTCACCTCCCGACAGCCCCTGAGCGGCGGCGGTGGCTGCCTGAATGGCGCGCTGCATGCCGCTGCCCGTGCCGTATTCTGCCTGCGCGTCCCGGTAGGCCTGGGTTTCTTTCAGCTGCCCGGCGGTCATCTCAGGATGCACCCTGCGCGCCTCCTCCAGCGCGTTCAGCTCACCCTGCGTCCGGGCAATATCCGCCACCTGGCTGCCGATATCCCCGACAAGCTGTGCTTCCTCCATCCTGCGCTGCTCTTTCTCCCTGTCGAAGATGGTGTCGATGCTGCTGTTTGCATTAGCCGTATCGCGGCTCAGGTCCGCCACGTCCTGCGCCTGACGCGCCTTGTCGCGAACCACCAGCGTGCCGCTTTCAATGGCCGCGCGCGTCGTGCCCTCCGCGCTGTCGCTGCTGTCCGCCCCGACCAGCAGGTTACTCGCCATATTCCCCGCGAACTGTCCGGGAAGGCTGCCTCCGGAACTGATGCCCGCGCTCTGGTGCTCCACGTCGTATTCAGCGGTGTTGTGGATTTCGCGCCAGCCGAGCGTCCCGGTGTCGAGGCGGTTTTTATCCGCGGTGGCGGTGGAGGCGATAATCGCGCCGTCGAGCTGCGTGTGGCTGCCCACGGAGATATCGAACCCGCCGTTGCCTGCAAAGATGCCGGTCTGCTCCTTCACGGAGGCATAGTCACTGGACATTTTATCCCGGCTGTAATTAACACTGGCGGAGCCGCTCATGGAGCCGAACGTGAAGCTGCCCCCGGCGCTGGCGTTCTGTTGTGTGCTGTCGTAGCGGTCGGTGTCCTGCTCGCTGGCAAGGGTCAGGTTGCGGCCGATGTCTGCCACAACGGTATTGCCGCTGACCTGTGCCCCGGCGAGCGTGGCGTCACGCCCGCTGACGATGCTGAGCGTCTCCCCGGCCTTCACGGTGGTTTCGGTGTGGGTGGTGCCGTTCCCGCTCTCCTTGCCTTTGCCGCCGTTCACGCTGGCAGAGGCGGTGATACCCCAGCCGCCGGAGCCAGTGCCGATACCGACGCCCGCGCTGCCGCCGTGGCTTTCGTTTTTGCCGTCCAGCCCGGCGGTGTTCAGCGCCGATATCAGGTTCACGTCCTGGCTTGCCTGCAGCAGCAGGTCGTTTTTCGCGTCAAGCTGGCTGCCGTGGACAAGCACGTCGCCGTCCGTCGCCACCACCGTGAGGTTATTCCCGGCGGTGAGGCTGCTGCCTTTCGCCGTGGTCTGCGTGCTGGTCTGGGTGGATGTTGACGACTGGCTGCCGTAAGAGAGGCTGATGCCGACGGTGTTGTCATTGCCTTTCTGGTTGCCGGTGGCCTGGTCGAGCAGGACGGACTGCGCGCCCTGTCCGAGGGTCAGCGCGCCTTTCACAGCCTGCAGTGCGGCCAGCCGGTCGTTATCGGTCTCACCGGCCTGCTTCAGGGTGTGGACGCTGCTGTCGAGCGCACCGCCCGCCGCGCCGGACAGCGCAAGCGTCAGGCCGGAGGATTTCTGCTCCACGGTGTGGGTCTGCGTGCCGCTCTCCGTGGCGGCGGTGATGCTGACGTTTTTGCCAGCCAGCGTCATGTCGTGCCCGGCAATCAGGTCGGTGCCGTGGACGTTCAGATCACTGCCTGCGCTCAGGGTGACGTTGCCGTCAACAGAGCCGACGGTGCTTCCGCGCAGGGTGGTGTCCTGCGCGGTATCGGTGACCTTCAGGCTCTGGCTACCGTAGCTGAAACCGATGCCGCCCGTGCCGGACAGGCCCGATTTTTTCTCCTGCCGCTGATGGCTCTCCTGACTGTGCTCTTCCGCCGTGGTCAGGGTCAGGTTGTTGCCCGCGGCCAACCGGACATCATTATCGCCAACGATATCACTGCCCTGAACAAGCAGATTATTACCCGCCTGCAGGGTGACGGTGTCGCCGCTGAACAGGGCGCCCTGTGCGGTCTCGCGGTTAACTACATCGTGGGTCGTCACGGTCTTTTTCGACAGTGCGCCGCTGCTGCCGCTGGATTTATGGTGCGACTCAAATTCACTGCTGTCAGTCGCGGCCGTGATGGAAAGATCATGCCCGGCACTCACGGTGAGGCGATCGCCCGCGTCGACGGAGGCCGCCTGTACGTTCACGTCGCGTCCGGCCATCATCAGAACATCGCCCCCGCCAGCGACCTCGCTTCCCACCTGCTGCGTGACGGATTGCTTCAGCCAGTTGTCTTTATCCCAGGTCAGGTTATCGCTGGCCGAGGTGGTGACGGTCGACAGGTTTAGATCCCGCCCGGCGTTGAGCACCGACTGACTGTCACTGCCGCTGTTCACCACCTGCGCACCGGTCAGGCTGAGATCGCGCCCGGCGTTCAACACCAGCTTACCGTCATCGCCCTGAACGTATATCCCCGCCACACGCTCAACGGTGGTGCGTTCAAAGCTGTTTTCCCCGGCGGTGCTCTCTGCACTACGGGTGGTGGTGGTGATGTTGATGTCCCGTCCGGCAGAGGCCAGAACGGAATGGTTGCCGGAAATCGTGCCGCCAATGTTGCTGATGTCCGTGCGGGCGAGCAGGCTGACGTCTGCCCCCTGAATCGACCCGGCCTTGTTGGTGATGTTGTCGGCGCTAAGCTGGACCGCTTCGCGCCCATGAAGGGTGCCGCTGTTGACCAGGTCGCGGTTCAGGTTCATCACCAGATTTTGGCCGCCCATCAGTGCGCCGCTGCCGTCAATGTCGCCAGGCTGTACGCGAACATATACCTGCGGCACCGTGACCGTTTGCCAGCTTCCGTCTGCAAGCTGCACCCGGGTGTTGACCAGCCAGACCATGTCCTCTGTCAGCAGGCTCATCTGTTCAGCGGTGAGTGCCACGCCAGGAATCAGCTGATGCGCTTGCCCGAAAGCAATACCCGCATCCATCAGTGCCCTGAACTGGGTCTCATCATCACGGTAGTCACCCAGATAACGCCCGCCAGTGAGGGCGATGATCTGCTCGCGCACCAGTCGCTGCTCGTAATAGCCGTCGCCAAGCCGCTTGTGCACGTTGTTGGGATCCATCGTGAACGCATTCTGCATGTAATCACTGCCGAGCCATGTTTTGTCGTTGGTGAAGCGTGGGTCGGTTTCGATCAGATAATGCGCGTTCGGGTCCGGTAACGTATTAAACAGGCTGCTGTCCGGCAGGCGGGTGTCTGGCCCTGCCGCACGGATTACCACGTCCTGCGCATCGCTGGCGGGCGTTTCGATCCATTTGCCTGGGGTCATTCCGGCAGGCAGTTCAGGGGACGAGGTATCCTGTCCGGGTGAGCGGGTCTCCACGCTAACCGTCAGGCTGCCCGCCTCATTGAGCGTGGCGTCCGTTCCGCGTGCGGTGGCAGGGGAGAGGGTAATATCGCTGCCCTCAGCCTGGCTGTTGCCCTCCATGCGTCCGGGATTCAGGGAGATGGACTGGATCACCACTGGCGGCACATAGTCTGAGGTGCTCTTGCCCTGAGAGTCGCCGCCCTTTTTAGATTTGCGGCTGTAGTGCGTCACCGAGCCTGCATCGGTGATCCAGCGGCTGCCTTCCGGCATCACGTTATCTACCGAATCGGCGAAGATACCGAGCGTTCCTCCCGCCACAATCTGGCTTTTATCGTTCAGTACCTGGTCCGCCGCGATCAGCATGTTCCCACCGGAAAGGATTTTGCCCGGGTCACTCTCGGCAATGATCTCTTCTTCGATGGTGCGGGTGTAGTTGTACTCGTAAAAGTTATCATTGTTGGCCCCGGTATCGTCCGGGGTATTGAGGTTCAGCAGGCTGTCGGCAGAGTTATGATCGACAAACACCCCTTCGGCATCGGCATCCCAGCGGTCAGGCGATCCCTTGTGCTGATACTCGTGTATCTCTTCCGTGGAGATCAACGCCACTTCGGTGCTGAAGCGATCGTTGACGTTGTTGATCTGGCCGACGGACAGCGCCATATCACCTGCGGATTCAATGGTCGCGCTGTGGTTGTTCAGCGTCTTTGCCTGACCGGTGGCAAAGCCACTGGCATCGGCCTGTCCGCCGATAGCCAGCGCACCGTCGCTGTAGATCAGCGCATGATCGCGGTTGTTAATGGTGTTAGCGCCAATATCCACGCGCTGACGCCCGGCGATGGTCGCCGCTTTTCCGCCCTGAGCCAGGTTATTCAGCGTTGTCGCCTGAAGTGAAAGATGGTCACCGTAAATGCGGCCAGTACCCGCGTTCGTTATGGTTCCGGCACGCAGCCACGTCTGGCTACCATCGATAAGACCATTGTTGTCGAGCGAACCGGCAACCGACAGCCAGGTCGCACCCGCAGCTATTTCACCGGAGATCGTGTTGATGAGGCTTCCGGCAGAAAAGTCGAGTGTTGTACCAGCCAGCAGGTTACCGGAGTTGGTCACGCGGCCTGGGGTGGTAAAGGTCATGCTGCCGTTGGCAATGACATCACCCGTATTGTTGAAGGCCTGGCGTGTGCGAAGGGTCATGTCGCCAAGGGACAGCAGCTGGCCGTCACCGGTGATGTCGTGTGCGTCGATATCCGTGTTTTCACCACCGATGACCACGCCGACGGTGTTGATGAGGTGCATGGCTGCCCCACTCAGCGACAGTGCGCCAGCGGCGGACAGCTCACCCTCGGTGTTATCCAGGGTTTCGGCACTGGCGATGGTTAACGTATTGCCTGCCAGCGCCGTTCCCTGAGCATTATCAAACTGCTGGCTGTTGATAGTCACATCCAGCCCTTCAATGCCCTTTTCTTCGGTCTGAGTATTGCTGTTGATCAGAGAGGCGGCGTTCAGCGTCACCGTTGCGCCACTGCGTATCAGGCCCAGCGTGTTGTCGATTGCGCCCGATACGGCGTTCACCACCAGGTTGCTTAAAGACTGGATCTGCCCGTCCTGGTTATCAAGACGATCGAGGGTGAGGGCAATCTCCTGCTCACCAACCAGACGCCCGCCGGAACGGTTATCCAGCGAGGTTGCCCGCAGCGTAAAATCACCCTTTGCCCCCAGCGTACCGGCCTGGTTGTTCAACCCGGCGGTCGCCAGCTGCATAGCCGCCAGACTGTAGAGTGTTCCCTCGCGGTTATCCAGCTGATAGCCATGTGTATCCAGGACAATCCCGCTCCCCTGAATGATCCCCTGACGGTTATCGGTATCGCTGTGTGTGGCGAGCGTTAGCGTATCCAGGGCAAACAGCGTTCCGGCGATATTGCTAAAGCGTGTGGCGTCCAGTGTGGCCTGTTTTTCGGCGAGCAGTACGCCTGCATCATTTTGCAGATCGGTCGTCGTCATCGTCAGGTTTCCCTGGCTCACGATGCCGCCCGCATCGCCGCTGTCGCGGTTGCTGATATGTTCAATGGCCAGGGTAATATTGCCCCCGCTCTGTACCAGCCCGCCGCTGTCGTTATTCAGACGTTGCCCGGTGATGGCGAGATCGCGCTGGGCGGCAATCATCCCTCTCTGGTTGGTTATCCGGGCCGTGTCTATACGCGCATCTTTACCGGATACCAGAGTGCCTTGGGTGTTATCCAGCGACCCTGCATGAATATTCAGCGAGCCAGTCGCGCTAAGGGTACCGTCGCGGTTATCCAGGTTATCAACCAGCGCCAGCGACAGGTTGTTGCCCGCGCTGAGCGTACCGCGCTGGTTGTCAACGGCGTGCACATTCAGTTGCAGGATAGAATCAGAGGCCAGCGTACCGTCGCGGTTATCTACGTCTTTGGCCCAAATGGCAGTCTCTTTCGCCCCGGCAAGCATGCCGTGCTGGTTGTTAATGCTACCAGCGTTTACATGCAGTGTGCCAAAGCTGACGATGCCGCCCGTCGTCAGGTTATCTTTGTTTGAAATGCTGGAGCCGTGGGTGTCGACGAACATGTCCGCGCCGGACTGAATCAAACCTTCGTCGTTATTCAAACCGATGCTGTCGAGCGTCAATGCCTCATGGGAGGCGATGGTCCCACCGAGGTTAGTCAGCGCTTTGCTGCTGGTCAGCCCGATGCGGCCTTTTTCAGCGCTGATAAAGCCCCCACTATTGTCCAGCCCATCGGCGGCCACGCTGATGCTGCCTGCCGCAGCCAGTTCGCCCTCACGGTTATCCGTCAGGCCCGCCGTTTTTATCGTCAACGTGCCGGTATCAGCGGCGATAATCTGGCCCTGGCGGTTATCCAGCGATGCGGCGTTGACAGTCACCGTGGCGTTGGCGGCAATGCTGCCTTCGCGGTTATCAATACCGTCCTGATGGTTCAGCGTCAGTTCACGTGTGCCGCTCTGGCTAATCTGACCTTTCTGGTTTTGCAGGCGTTTAGCGGTGAGCGTGAGTTGATCGGCTGCGAGCAGGCCACCCTTGTTGTTGAGTGTGCCTGCGGTCGTCGCGCGAAGCGTGTCCCGGGCAACGATCTGCGCGCTGTGGGTGCTGAGATCGCCTTGTCCGGCGTTAAGGGTGATGGTGTTACCCTGCGTCACGCTGCCTGATGCATCCAGCCCCCGGCCTGTTGCTGTGATATTACCTCCCGCTGCATTCACGCCGTGCATCTCCAGCTTGCCGCTGGCGCTTAGCGTCAGGTCACCGCTGCTGCCCGTTCTGCCGTCTGGTTGCACCCCGGATGCCAGCGTTCCGGTGCTGGCGATGTCCGTACCGGTCAGGTTGACGTTATGTTCAGCAGCAATCGAACCGCTGTTTTGCACGGAGGCCGTGCTGGAAAGCGTCGTATCCGTGGAAGCCCAGACGGCACCGCTGTTTTCAATACGTCCGTCGGCGGAGAGGGTGACTGTCCCGGCTTGTGCACCGATACTGCCTGCATTGCGCACCCCGACGCCTTTCTCCGTTCCCAGCAGGCGGATTTTCCCGGCGTACATGCCGCCGACCTGTGAGACATCCAGCGCCAGCACGGGTTTCGCTGCGTCGTTACCGGCGAGGGCTGTGACCTGTTCGTGGGCCGCATCCACCGCGTTGCGTCCGGTGGTGACGCGTAAATCCTGGGCGTGAATGGCGGCATTCACCTGTACCGCCCGGGCGATGATATCGGTGTGCTCCTGGCCGGTGGAGTCCAGCCCGTTTCCGTTCACGGTAACGTCGCCGCGCTCCACCTGATATCCGGTTATCCGGCCATCCTGCATCTGCGCGGTGCCTGTCGTCAGCGTGGCGCGTCCGGCATTAATAAAGCCGCAGCCGTTGCAGGTGATGCCCGACGGGCTGGCGATCACCACGTCAGCCTTCTGTCCAGCCACCTCAATGTAGCCGTTGAGCTGGCTCGGGTTGCGCGCGTTCACCTCGTTGAGGATGACTTTAGCCTCGCCTTTCGCCAGCCACGGGTTGGCGGTCACCATCCCGCCGAGCTGGGTTGACGTGTTTTTATGGGAGTTGTTCAGAATGGCCCCATCCTGGCCGACGTCAAACCGGCTGAAGGTGTTGCGGGATACACCCCCTGCCGATGGGGTCTGGATATTCACCTGCGTCGTGCCGTTAGCGGTGCTGATGACGGTGGGTTGTTGTTTACCGGGGGCGGAGGCGTCCGCCACAATCCCGGCAGCCTGCACCGTTATCGCACCAGAGGCCAGCCACAGAGCAAGGCTGAGGGTACCCACGCGGCAGACTAGGCGCTGAAGGCTCCGCCCGATGCCGCAGGAGGATGCGCTGCCCGAACAGCTCCGGGCAAGCTCAGAGACGACCATCAGCATGCCGCGGGCTTTATTAAAGACGATGCGATACAAACGTTTGTTCATGGTGAAATCCTTTTATTTTTATCCGTGCAGGAGATGCATCTTTTTCCAGTTCAGCAGCGCATCGCGCGTGACCCGTTTGCCATAAAACGTGTTGATGCGACGGCCTTTCTCCGCGCCCCGGTGCCAGAGTCCGCGGGCAATTTGATGGGGGAAAATCTCCTCGCGCAGAAGGTGGAACATGGCTTCTGCGTGGCCAAACGGCGCGATAAAATCGCGAAACCACATCCGATCGCCGTTACACCAGTCCTCTTCCGGGAGAACAACCGGCGATTGGGTGAGATAGCGGTGTTCGGCTTCTTCGCTCATCCATGCCCAGCTCAGGAAAAAGACCGGGCGGCCTTTCTCCTCGACCAGCACGTACTGCTGGCGTTTAATGATGGGCAGCAGTACCACGGGCAGGACGTGCAGCGGCGCGTCACGGTGGTTGAGTGAATGCATCCAGAGCCAGACCGACGCGCCAAGCACTTCTGCTTCATTCAGCGTCACGGCGTGGAGCAGCGGACAATGAACCGTCAAATCGCCATAGCGCATGGTTAAAAATCCATATTCAGGTTGAAGCCGAAGGTCGCCGGGCTGGTTTTAAAGCCGTCAGGACGGGAGAACGGCACGCCGGCGAAGGCGTCGTATCCCACCTTCCAGAGCGCACCGCGCAGGCCGGCTGCGCCACCGGCCAGATGATTGCCCGTGAGGTACTCTGTTCCCTTGCCTGCAACCTCGCCGTAGTCGGCAGCCAGATAAAATTCACTTCCCGCAAGCGGGGTCTGCCAGGAGAGATCGTTGCGCACCAGCCAGCCGCGATCGGCGTTAAGCGTGCGTTCGCCGTCAAAGCCGCGCACCGTCCAGCGCCCGCCAATGGAGAACTGATCCTGTGAGGTGAGCGGCGTGTTGCTGGTCTGACGCTGCCAGGCCACGTCGTAGCGGAAGTGCTGTGTACTCAGTTCAAACGGCAGGCTCAGGCGTGCATCGGTGCGAAGAATGCGGCTTAGCGCCGTGGCTTCTTCGAACACCTCCTCGGGGGCGGGCTGAGCGCCAAACCACCGCGTGCCGCGCTGATAGCTGATACCCGCATCAAGCGTGGCAGGGCCAATGTAGTGACGATGCTGAAGCCCGGCCTTCCAGGAGGATACGTGACGGCGCTGAACCTCAACCTCGGTGTCATTGATGTAGTTCTGCGTTGTCCGGCTCTCTACGTCCCAGGTGAACGTGGTTTTCTGCGCGCTGCTGCGGTGCAGAACGCGGCTGGCCTGCGCCACCAGACTCTGGCTTTTACCGCTGTAACGAATATCGCCGTTTAGCCCCGCCACGGTCTGGTGATAGTGGTAATCGCTGCCTGTGACTGAAAATGCCCACCAGCCCACGGGGACAGACCAGTGGGCGCTAAGGTTCTGGTTGCCTTTTTCCGGCCCGGTCTGGAGGTCATGATTAATGGAAAACCAGAAGAGATCGCTCAGCGCCAGCGGGTTATCCAGCGAGAGCGTTAGCCCACCCTGATAGCGGCCCGTTGATGAGGTGCCTGAATCATCAAGCGACAGACCCAGCCGCCAGAACTTGCTCTGCTGGCGGGTGATCACAATATCACTCTCGCCCGGCTGTTCCGCCGGAACGATATCCATCTCGACCTGAACGGTGGGCAGACGCTGGAGGTTCTCCAGCCCCTGTTCGATATCCCGTTAATCCAGCAGATTACCGTCATGCGCCGGAAAGGCGCTGTAAAGCCACAGCCAGCGGCTGCTGTTGTCGGTTAATGAGACGTGGCGGATTTTCCCTGGGATGACGGTCAGCGCTAAATGCCCGCTTTTTACATCCTGCGCGGGTGCCAGCACGCGTGCTGTCGTCCAGCCATGGGCGATAAGCCGGTTTTGCAGCAGGCTCATGACGTGGTTAATACCCTGTGCGCCCAGGCATTTACCCACGGCCTGATTGGCAATGCGCTGTAGCGGCACCCAGTGCGGGAGCGTGTCATGTCCAGCCAACGTGACATCATGGATCGTAAAGCAGGGCGTTTCGGCGGCGAACTCCCCGCTATCGTCACGTTTCGCAGAGGTTTGCAGACGAACGTCGGGTGTTTGTGGCGTCAGCTGGGTTTCCAGCGCCTGTTGACGATGCTGTTGCAGGATAAATTGCTCGTCGCCCGGTGCGGCGGCGGCGGCGGAAGAGAGGCAGAGAAAAACGCAGCTAAACGAAAAGCGCGTGAGGGGCGCTAAGAATCGAAATTCCATTTCGACATATTCCCTTGCAGTTTGTCATGTTTTGTTAAGGCGGGAATAGTGGCGAAGAAAGGTCGATTTATCTACGTAAGGAGGGGTAAACGAAATCCGAAAATGGAGCGAAATGGCTGGGAATTAGTGCGGAAACGGAACGTGGCTCGCAAAAGTACGAGCCACTACAGGAGATTACTCCCCTTCGCCCGGGAACAGGAACGGGTTGATAGAGCTACGGGCAAAGCCCTCCTGCTCCATTTTGGCGTCCAGGATCAGCGAGGCGAGATCGTCCGCCACGGCTTCGACTTTCGGGTCTTTTTCCTGATACAGAATCTTCAGGTACGTCCCGCAGTCGCCGCAGCTTTCGGCTTTCACCGCCGCGTCTTCATTTTCCAGCGACCAGTAGTTGAGATCGCGGGTCTGCTCGCAGTTGCTGCATTTGATGCGTACCACGTGCCACTCGGTTTCACACAGGTTGCAATGCAGGTAGCGCAGCCCCTGGGTGGTACCGATCTGCACCATGCTGGTGACCGGCATTGAGCCGCACACCGGGCAGAACTGACGCGCTTCGCCGTATTCGGCGCGGGCTTTGCCTGGGATCAGGCTTGCCATTTGTGCCCAGTAGAGCGACAGCGCAGCCCAGATAAACGGCGCTTTGTCGCTGCTGACCTGCGAGAAGTCGGAAGCAAACAGCGCGCTCGCCATCTCTTCCAGCTCCATGTCAGAGGCTTTTTCCAGGTTTTCAATCACCGCCAGCGCGGTGCCGCTCATCTCCGGCTTCAGCTCGGCAATCAGCGAATGCAGCAGCCTGTGCCAGTGTTTATCACGCGGCAGCACGTGAATATCCAGCGGCGGTTTGCCCTGCGCATTGGCTTCTTTAATGCGCGCGGTCAGGTCGATTTGCAGCGGGTGGTCGTACAGCACCACTTCCTGCGCGTGCGCGATGAGCGCGGCAAAACGCAGAAAATCGCCCAGCGGGTTATTCTCTGCCAGCTCGCGCAGACGCTCTGCGCGGCGGTTATAGAGGTTCTTGAGTCTGGGGAATAACAACGGCGGAATGTAATCCGCCGTGCGTTTCTCGCTCGAACCCAGCTCATCTTGCGGGATTATGCGAATACTCATTCAGATGACTTTTCCTGTTTCTGGCGGACTTCACGGTACCAGCGCGGGTGATGTTTCTTCGCCCACGTCTTTGTAACCCATCCTTCCACCATCGCGGTAATGGTGCCTTTAACCCAAAGGGCGGCGTAAATATGCACCATGATAACCACAATTAACGCCACTGCGGCAAATGAATGCAACATCAGCGCGAATCGGATCACCGGGATTGAGAAAGCAGGCGCAAAATACGGACGCCAGATGATCACGCCGCTGACCAGCAACAGGACCAGGAAGATAATCGCCGCCCAGAATACGCATTTCTGGCCGAAGTTATAACGCCCGGTGTCACCCACTTCCTCGTTGACGACGATCTTACGAATATTCTTCGCCCAAAAGATATCATCCCGATTGATTAGATTATGGTGCCAGTATCGGAAAAACATGATGATGAACGACGCGAACATGATGACGCCAACAAACGGGTGCAGTATACGCGCCAGCTGCGGTGTCCCCATGATCTGCATCAGCCAGTTGAAGGACGGGAAGAAGAATCCCAGCCCGCTTATCGCCGCCAGCATGAAGCAGAAGGCGGTGACCCAGTGGTTGATGCGTTCCGGCGCGGTATAGCGCACGATGGTGTCACGTCTTTTCATTTGCGCACCTCGTCTTTCTCTTCATGCAGGTTATCGTCTTCCTCTTCCGCACGGTTCGGACCGACACCGACATAGTGGAAGATGCTCGCGGCGAAGGTAGCAGCAAAACCGACCGCTGCCAGCGGTTTCCAGATGCCTTTCCAGAACTTCACGGTAGCGCTGATTTCCGGATTCTCCGGCAGGCCGTGATACAGATTCGGCTTGTCGGCGTGGTGCAGTACGTACATGACGTGCGTCCCACCCACTCCGGACGGATCGTACAGGCCTGCGTTATCGTAACCACGGGTTTTCAGCTCGCCCACGCGTTCTGCCGCCAGTGTTTTCATATCCTCTTTGGAGCCAAAGTGGATTGCACCGGTCGGGCAGGTCTTCACGCATGCCGGTTCCTGGCCGACGTTCACGCGGTCAACGCACAGCGTACATTTATAGACGCGGTTGTCTTCCGGGTTCAGACGCGGCACGTCGAACGGACAGCCCGCAATGCAGTAGCCGCAGCCAATACACTGCTCGGACTGGAAGTCGACGATGCCGTTAGCATACTGAATGATCGCCCCTTCCGACGGGCACGCCTTCAGGCAGCCCGGGTCCGCGCAGTGCATACAGCCGTCTTTGCGGATCAGCCATTCCAGCTTGTCGTTCTGCTCCACTTCAGAGAAACGCATCACCGTCCAGGACTTGGCGGTCAGATCCGCCGGGTTATCGTACACCCCGACGTTGTGACCCACTTCGTCACGGATGTCGTTCCACTCGGAACAGGCCACCTGACAGGCTTTACAGCCGATACAGGTGGTCACGTCGATAAGCTTCGCTACTTCCTGCTGGTGGTCCCGCGCCTGAGGCGCGGGCGTGAAACTGTTAGTCGCGGAACGACGGATAATGTCTTGAGATTGATAAGCCATAGGTCGTCTCCGTTACACCTTTTCCACGTTCACGAGGAAGGCCTTAAACTCCGGCGTCTGCGTGTTCGCATCACCGACGAACGGCGTCAGGGTGTTCGCAATGAACCCTTTCTTCGCCACGCCCTCGTAACCCCAGTGAATCGGGATGCCGATGGTATCCACTTCCTGACCGTGAACGTTCAGCGTGCGAATACGCTTGGTCACCACCGCCTTGGCCTTGATATAGCCGCGGTTGGAGGAGACTTTCACGGTATCGCCATGGGTGATGCCGAGCTTGTTCGCCAGCTTCTCGCCGATCTCCACAAACTGCTCCGGCTGCGCAATGGCGTTCAGCAGCGCGTGCTTGGTCCAGTAGTGGAAGTGCTCGGTCAGACGGTAAGTGGTGCCCACGTACGGGAACTTGTCTTTTTTACCCAGCGCTTCAAAGTCGCCTTTGAAGATACGCGCGGCCGGGTTAGAGACCACGTTCGGGTGCAGCGGGTTGGTGCCCAGTGGCGTTTCAAACGGCTCGTAGTGTTCCGGGAACGGACCTTCCGCCATCTTATCGATAGCGAACAGACGCCCCATCCCTTCAGGCTGCATGATAAACGGCCCGACGTCGCTGCCTGGTGCTGCGGTGCTGTAGTCCGGAATATCCACGCCGCCCCACTTCGCGCCGTCCCACTTCAGCAACTGACGCTTCGGATCCCACGGATTACCCTGCGGGTCTGCGGAGGCACGGTTATAGAGGATGCGGCGGTTCAACGGCCATGACCAGGCCCAGCCCAGCGTATTGCCGAGGCCCGACGGGTCGGCGTTATCGCGGTTGGCCATCTGGTTGCCTTTCGGCGTCCAGCTCCCGGCAAAGATCCAGCAGCCGCTGGACGTGGTGCCGTCGTCGCGCAGGTGCGCGAAGGTACTGAGCTGATCGCCTTTTTTCGCCAGCACGGCGCCGGTCGCCGGGTCGATAACGTCTGCCAGCGCCTTACCGTTGCTCTCCATCGCCACTTCTTCTGGCGACGGGTTCTCCGGCGTCGAGTAGTTCCAGGTCATGTTCAGCACCGGTTCCGGGTTCGCACCGCCTTCAGCAGCGTACATCTTACGCATGCGCAAGAAGATACCGGCCAGGATCTCGCCGTCGTTCATGGCGATGCCAGGGGCGTCCGCGCCTTTCCAGTGCCACTGCAGCCAGCGTCCGGAGTTGACGATAGAACCGTTCTCTTCCGCAAAGCAGGTAGACGGCAGGCGGAACACTTCGGTCTGGATCTTCGACGGATCGACGTCGTTCGATTCACCGTGGTTTTGCCAGAAGGTTGACGTCTCGGTGTTGAGCGGGTCAATCGTCACCAGGAATTTCAGCTTCGACAGCGACTCAACAACCTTGTTTTTGTTCGGGAACGAGGCGACCGGGTTAAAGCCCTGGCATAAGTAGCCGTTGACCTTGCCCTGGTGCATCATCTCGAAGTACTGAAGGACGTCGTAGCCTTTGTCCCACTTCGGCAGCCAGTCAAAGCCCCAGCTGTTTTCCGCCGTCGCTTTATCGCCGAAGAACGCCTTCATCATCGAGACGAAGAACTTCGGATAGTTGCCCCAGTAGTTCACCTGTCCTTCGAGCAGCGGTTTTGGCGTGCTGGCCGTCAGGTAGGTTTGCAGATCCGTCTGTTTTTCGCTTGGCAGGTTCATATAACCGGTCAGGCTCTGCGACAGCAGGCCGAGGTCGGTCAGGCCCTGAATGTTGGAGTGACCGCGCAGGGCGTTCACGCCGCCGCCTGCCATTCCCATATTGCCGAGCAGGAGCTGAACCATCGCCATGGTACGGATGTTCTGCGCGCCGATGGAGTGCTGCGTCCAGCCGAGTGCGTACAGGAACGACGCGGTTTTGTCTTTCGCGCTGGTTTCGGCGATCAGCTCGCACACCTTCAGGAAGTCCGCTTTCGGCGTTCCGCAGATGTTTTCGACCACCTCTGGCGTATAGCGGGAGACGTGCTCTTTCAGCAGGTTCCACACGCAACGCGGGTGTTGCAGGGTCTTATCGCGCTTGGCAAAGCCGTTCTCATCAAGCTCGTAGTTCCAGCTGGTTTTGTCGTATTTGCGTTTTTCGGCGTCGTAACCGCTGAACAGGCCATCTTCGAAGTGGTAATCCTCACGCACGATCAGGCTGGCGTTGGTATAGGCTTCGGTGTACTCGCGGTTATATTTTTCGTTGGTCATCAGGTACAGCAATACGCCTGACAGGAAAGTGATGTCAGTACCTGAACGAATAGGGGTGTAGAAATCCGCCACTGACGCTGTACGCGTAAAGCGGGGATCGATCACAATCAATTTCGCGCCGTTATGGATTTTGGCTTCCATCGCCCAGCGGAACCCGACAGGGTGCGCTTCAGCGGCGTTACCGCCCATCACCACGACAAGGTTGGCGTTCTTGATGTCGACCCAGTGGTTGGTCATCGCACCGCGACCAAATGTTGGAGCAAGACTTGCTACCGTTGGTCCGTGTCAGACACGCGCCTGGTTGTCGACCGCGAGCATACCGAGTGCGCGCGTGAATTTCTGGGTTAAATAGCCGGTTTCGTTGCTGGAGGCAGATGCGCACAGCATACCGGTAGAGAGCCAGCGGTTAACCGTTACGCCCTCGGCGTTCTGAGGAATAAAGTTGGCATCGCGATCTTCTTTCATCAGTTTTGCGATGCGGTCAAACGCCTCTTCCCAGCTGATTTGCTGCCATTTGTCGGAGCCGGGCGCGCGATATTCTGGGTATTTGAGGCGGCTTTCTGAATGGATAAAGTCCACCAGACCGGCCCCTTTCGGGCATAACGCACCACGGTTGACCGGGTGATCCGGGTCGCCTTCGATGTGGAAGATAGATGCTTTGGCGTTTTTTGCACCGTCGCCGAGGCTATACATCAACAGCCCACAGCCGACGGAGCAATACGTGCAGGTGTTACGGGTTTCGCGGGTGCGCAGCAGTTTGTACTGCCGTGTTTCCGCCAGCGCTACGCCCGGGGCAAAGCCCAGCGCCGCTGCCGTAGTGCCTGCCATACCGCCAGCGCAGATCTTAAAGAACTGCCTTCTGCTGACCTGCATGGGTCACTCCTTCGTTAATTTCGACATTGCTTTATTGTTTTGCTTTGCGGTCAAAAAATCGCCGCAAAGGTGAAAATTTGCGTTAATCCCGCAGTTCCACGAGGGATATCGTCAGAATACCACAATGTCGGTAAGCCTGTTTCAATAGCGTTAAAACAAAGTGAGCGTATTATCACTGTATTGATTATAAATTGTGATATATGTCACATGGCACCCGATTTATGTTAAAGAGGTGTAGCCGCGCCTGCATTGCGCCTCTCCCTAATGAGTAGGTAAACTGACGGGCAATGGGTGATGAAAAGTTGATCCATACTATGCGTAAGGCCTGCCGTTTGTGATGCAATAGCAGGCTCACTTCTGTGGTTGTTCAGGAATACCGTTGTGTTTAAACAAAACCGTGCTGCCCACGCGTTACCACTGCCTGCTGGCACTGTGGAACGGTCGGTACACAGACCGCCCCACATAACCCATGCCACGCCCGATTATCTGGCGGAAGAAGTACCCGTTGCCCTGGTGTACAACGGAATTTCGCATGTGGTGATGATGGCCTCCCCGAAAGATCTCGAGCTGTTCGCCATTGGGTTTTCCCTGTCGGAAGGCATTATTGCGCGTCCGCAGGATATCTATGGCATGGACGTGGTGCAGGCCTGTAACGGGCTGGAAGTCCAGATCGAGCTTTCCAGCCGCCGCTTTATGGGGCTGAAAGAGCGCCGTCGCGCGCTGGCCGGGCGCACCGGTTGCGGGGTGTGTGGCGTTGAACAACTCAACGATATCGGCAAGCCCATCGCGCCGCTGCCGTTCACCCAAACGTTCGATTTGGCGCACCTTGATAGGGCGCTGGAGCAACTGAACACAGTCCAGCCCATCGGGCAACTGAGCGGCTGTACGCATGCGGCGGCCTGGGTGTTGCCGTGCGGAACAATTGCGGGTGGACATGAAGACGTGGGCCGCCACGTGGCGCTGGACAAGCTGTTGGGCCGTCGGGCGCGCGAAAGCGACGTCTGGCAGCAGGGCGCCGCGCTGGTCTCAAGCCGGGCAAGCTATGAGATGGTGCAGAAAGCGGCGATGTGCGGCGTGGAAATTCTGTTTGCCGTATCGGCGGCCACTACGCTGGCAGTGGAAGTGGCGGAGCGCTGCAACCTGACGCTGGTGGGGTTCTGCAAGCCGGGAAGAGCCACAATCTATACCCATGAACAGCGACTACTTGTTAATCAATAAATTTGAATAATGTGAGCAAATCCTTCCGCTTTTAGTTGGTCGGGATGAGGTCTATTATTTATCTCATCAAGGCACGGTGCCTTACCTAAACAACTTAATGAAAGGGTTTAAACACATGAACAGCATCAAAACTTTTGTCGCAGTTATCGCTCTGGCTACCTCTTTTGGTTCATTCGCAGCACAATCCGTGACGGCTACCGCCTCTACGCTTGATGGTGCAGAAGCTAAAATCGCCGCACAGGCTCAGGAAGCGGGCGCGTCCTCTTACAAAATCACCCAGGCGTTCACCGGTAACCGCGTACACATGACGGCAGAACTGAACAAATAAGCCGTACAGCCGCTGTCCCAGGCTCTTCGGAGCCGGGACAGGTTCCCTCTCTCAGTGCAGTAACGCAATAAATCCCTCGTAATGCCCCACGCTCTCAATCCGCTGCGACGAATGGCGGCTTAACACGCTCGCTAAAAAGCTAAAAATTTTCAGCTCTTGTCGATTCTCCGCGCTGGCACAGGCGATAAGCACATGCATAACGCTTTCACCGTTCACCCGAATCGCGCGTTCAAGCGTAATAAAATATCCCCGAAAGGGGCGTTGCACCTCGCTCCAGCAGTGGGGGATCGCCACATGATTCACCACCAGATTCTCGCCTTCCCGCTCGCGCTGACAGATGCGCAGGGCTTCATCCTGCGTAATAGCGGTTTTCACAAACAGCTGCGTGGTGACGGCGGCGATGACCTCGTCCCAGCTTTCGTCCGGGCCGTTCGTATAATGAAATGAACCTTCAGGTGGGAAAAAACGGTCGGGCTGCTGGCGGATAAACGCCGACGCGAGAAAATCTTTAATCTGCTCGATACCCGCCGCGGTAATGATATTGCGGATAGGCAGCACGTCTCGCTGGCTGTCATCCAGCAAATAGTGGCTGTTATTCACAATCAGGGCTGGCTGGCATTCGTCCTGAACTGCCGCCAGCGCCTCGGGCGTGAGCACCACCACCACCCGGCAGTTCATCACCTCCCGTTCTATGGCCATTTTATTGATGGTCGCAATGGCGTTTTGATCGGCAAGTAAAACGATTGGCGTCCATTCGCTATGGTGCCGCTCAAGCGCGCAGGCAAAATAGAGGCCAGGGAGATCGCTGTCGATAAGCGGTATATCCATTACCTTTCGCAGCTGATTGATAAATTTCACGCTCATATCAAACGCCGCAGGCCAGGCCGCTTTGAGATGATTCATCGAGCCAGGCCGGCTTTCGGGAAACCAGTTTGGCATGGCAACGCATCTTTTCAGATGCGCGGTCAGTTCGTCCGTGAGCTGCGCATCAATCGCCTGCGGCTGGACGGGGGAGGCCAGGGTGGTGAGGTGGTCCGCGACGTACTGCGGGGTTATCGCATTTGCACTGTGCTGTAAGCGGTCCAGCCTGCGGGACAACACGCTCAGGACGTCAGGCCCCGGCCAAAGCCCCGCCTGTTCACAGCACGCTTCAAGCGCGTCCGTGTCAGGGCAACCGGCCGAAAGAATCGGGTGCTGGCGCAGCGCGTAAACGGCCAGGAGGACGCTGACCAGATAGTCGCCATGAATATCCGGCCACGCCGTGAGCATCTGGCAGCGTGCGTGCAGCCTGCCCAGGACCGCCGGGTTTATGCCCGGCAGCGGGTAGACCAGCGGATCTTTTTTGAAGAGGTTCGCCAGCAGGATAATGCGTTTGTCCTGATCGACGTCGACGAAGTACCCGGCGCCTGGCCTGCTGGCAAGGGTAAAGGCGCGCGCGTATCGCTGGCGGAGTCGCGGCAGGCGTTCCGCAATCCAGGCATCGGGAAGATTAAGCGCATCCGCCAGCTGCGCCCGGGTCGTGACCGGGCGGATCAGCAGCAACGCCAGCAACCGGTCATCATTATCATGACGCTGTAAAAGCTGGAAATACTGTTTCCTGTCAATGATATCCAGCTGATACACCGCGCTGCCGGAGGCGCTGATCCGCGCCTTGCCGCCGAGGGTAAAATTGATGTAGTCGATATCCCGCAGGATGGTGCGGGCGGAAACGCCGGTTTGCTGCGCCAGCGTGCCCGGCGCGGCGGGCTGTGACTCCAGCGCATTGAGTAAGGCCAACTGGCGTTCGTTGAGCATGACCGATCCTTAGCGAAAATCCGTGAGCGCGGCGACCTGCCTGTCATCCAGCGACATCAGCAGGTTATGCACCATCTTCAGCGCCGCGTCATAATCCTTTTCAGCGATCATACCGCTGTTGGCGTGCAGATAACGTGTCGGCAAGCAAAGTGCGACGACTGGCCGGCCGCCGCCCATCACGTTATAACGCCCGCCATCGGTCGCGCCGGTTTTCATGGTGCTGAACTGCAGCGGTGCTTGCGCGTTTTCCGCGCTCTGTTTGAGTAAAGCAAGCAGCTTCTGATTAGCAAAATAGCGTTTATCGAACAGCATCACGCCGGGGCCGTGGCCGACTTTCAGCGGATATTTCACGCCGTCGATGCCGGGAACATCGCCCGCGACGGCGGTATCAAGCACGATCACCACGTCGGGTTTGACGCACTCTGCGGAGGTTTGCGCCCCGCGTAAACCAACCTCCTCCTCGACGCTGCCCACGCCGTACAGGCGGATGTTAGGGTTATTGACGCCGATCAGCAATTCGGCCATCAGGGCGCAGCCCACGCGGTTATCCAGCGCTTTGGCGACGATTTTGTCCTCTCCCCAGCGGGCAAAGTTGGCCTCGGGGCTGACAAAATCACCCATCCGAATGCCGAGTTTTTCCACCTCTTCGCGGCTGTTCGCGCCAATATCGATAAACATATCCTCAATATTCATCGGCTGCTGCTTTTGCTTTTCGCTCAGCGCATGGGGCGCAACGGACCCGATAATGCCCGGGATTTTCTTGCCTTCGCGGGTGCGGAGGGTGACCCGATGGTTAAGCATTGACTGGCTCCACCAGCCGCCGACGGTGTCAAACCGAATAAACCCCGCCTCGGTGATGTGGGTGACCATAAAGCCCACTTCGTCCATATGCCCGACGATAGCCACTTTGGGCCCGCGTGAACCTTTGCGGGCGATGACGCTGCCCAGCCCGTCGAAGGTGATTTCGTCGGCATGGTGGTGCAGGGCGTCGATCAGAATGGTGCGGACTTCCTGCTCATCGCCGCTGACCGCGCTGGCATCGCAGAGCGATTTCAGTAACTCAATGTTCATGTGCAACCTCCGGACGGGCGGCTTTACGCTTCAGCCACCAGCCCTTTAACACGATTATTAACGTAATGTTTATTGCCAGACCGATGCCCAGCACCAGATAGAACGCGCCCGCCGGAGACATCAGGCCAATCAGCGGGTCAAACACGCCCAGCCCCGGTGCGAGACGCTGGAGGCCAAACGAGAGGGTCAGCATGCCCGCAATGCCGCCGCTGAGGGTATTCGCGGTAAGCATCGGCAGCGGCGCCGCCAGCGCGTAGGGGATTGCCGGTTCGGTGGCTACGGTTGCACCCACCACGATGGCGCTGCTGGCTGCCGCTTTCTCCTGCTGGGTGAAAAGCCCGGGAGCAAGATAGGTTGCGATGCCCGCCGCGACGGGCGGCATCAGCGCGACCACGCCGACGATGGCGTACCAGTCGTAGATGTGTTTTTCCAGTAGCGAGAAGCAGAAAAACCACGCGGTTTTATTGACCGGGCCGCCCATGTCAAACGCCAGCATCGCGCCCACGAGGAACGCTGCGCCAAGCTTCATCGACGGCGGAATGGTATTGAGGAGGTGCAGCAGGCCGCCCATCAGATCGGACATCAACGGGCCGATCGCGTAGTAAGTCAGCACACCGAAGACGAGAAGCGTCACAAACGGGATCAGCATAGAGCCGAGCAGCGGCTGCAGCGCCTTGCCGAGCCTGAGCTTGCGAAACCACAGCACGAAATAGCCGATAGCCAGTCCCAGCACGACCGCCCCGAGGAAACCCGCCCCGGACTGCGTGCCGAGCAGCCCTTTATCGTTCGCCAGATAACACACCAGAAAAGCCGGAGCGAACGCCGGTTTATCGCCAATCGACAGGGCGATGTACGCGCCCATAATCGGGATCATAAAGGTAAAGCCGAGATAACCGATGGACTCCACCACCCAGGCAAACGAAGGCGTACCTTTCGCCATATCGGTATAGGGCAGGCCAAGCTGGACAAGCATATTAGCGAGTGCCACCAGAATACCGCCGCCAATCACAAACGGCAGCGCGGCTGAGACGCCCGCCATCAGGTGGCTCATCACGCTGCCTTTCTGCACATCCTGTTTGCCCAGCTTTACGGCGCTATCGGCAGTGAACCGCTGCGATTGCGTGGATAAGTTGTTAAAAATAGCGTCGATATTCTTCAGCGCGTGTGAAATCGGGATCTGGAAAACCTGTTTCCCGGCAAAACGGGCGCGATCGTCGGCGCTAAGCCCACGACCGGTTGCCAGAATCACGTAGTCCGCTTCACGGATCGCCTCATCGCTCAGATGATTTTCCACCCCGCTGGAACCCTGGGTCTCAACCTGAATGGTATGCCCTAAAGCACGCGCCTTTCGCTCCAGCGCCTCGGCCACCATATAGGTGTGCGCAATGCCTGCCGGACAGTTAGTAATGGCGACAAGCCGTAACGTCGTTTCCATCGCTCGCTCCTATTCGCCCAATGTCTGGTTGAGCAGCGCCAGGATCTGGTGCCGATCGCCCTGCTTGAGCTGTGAAATAAACGCCGGATGAATGATCTTCCGGCACAGGGTGCCAATCATTTTCACCTGCCCGTCTTCCCCCTGTTGCGGCACGCCAAGGCAGATCCAGCAGGTTACCGCTTCGCCGTCGCTGGCTTTCCAGTCGACGCCCGAGGCGTTACGCGCAAACAGCACGAAGGGCTGCTTCACCGCAGGGCTTTTGCCGTGGGGTACGGCGACACCCGAGCCAAAACCGGTGGAGTGCAGCTTTTCGCGCAACAGAAGCGTTTGTAAGAACGCGCCGCGGTCGCTGACGAAGCCATTTTGCCAGGCCATGTCCGCCAGCGTTTTGAGGATGGAATAGGGGGTGTTGCCATGGATATTGAGGTCGATACAGTCGGCTGTCAGGTGCGCCATCGTGTCACTCCGTTGAGAATTGCGTGACCTGATTCTACGGGGGCGGCGGCAGGAGGCTGAGCGTGAAAATGTCAGCCGGGCGTGACAAGACAGCACCGAACGGAAGCGAAAAAATGTGGGCGAGGCCACATACCGGAGAGGATTGATTTTCCTGACGAATATGACATCGTCAGGAAGGGAGGGGGATTAATGAATACCGGCCAGCCGCAGCAGTGCCGTCACGATTGCCGCCGCGATAATCACCACGATCAGCGGCATTTTTCGCCAGGCTAAAAACACCGCAAAGGCCACGCCGAGCACGCGAGCCATGCCGGCGAAATGCTCCCCTTCATAGAAGGTGGTCGCCAGCGCCACGGAAAAAAGCAGCACCGTCGCCGCATCCGACAGCAGCGCCTGAGAGCGTTCGGACAATGCCAGCCGACTGCCAAGCTTCGCCCCGCCAAGGCGCATGAGGTAGGTTCCCGCCGAGAGAATGGCGATGCCAAGAATAAATAGCGTCATGTTTTCCATTATTTTTTCCTCGCGGCGAGGCCCAGTAACGAGAGCAGTACCGGCAAGCCGACCGGGGCAAACGGCACGGCGGCCAGCGACAGCACCGCGCCGCTACAGGCGCGGATAAGCGTGGTGCGGTTTTTAAACGCCGGTACCACTAACGCCAGCAAAATGGCGGGGAAAACCGCGTCCAGGCCGATGGTTTCCGGGTCCGGCAGCAGTTTGCCGACCATCGCCCCCAGCAACGCGCCAAGCGGCCAGATGATGGCCACGCCCAGGCCGCACAGCCAGTAGGCGGCTTTACGCTGCTCGGGCGTGTTTTGCGACAGCCCAAACACCACGCTTTCGTCATTCATGATGTGGCAGCCCAGGAAGCTCAGGCCGCGTTTGCCGACCAGCTCGCGCACCGTGACGCCAAACGGAACGTGGCGGGCGTTAACCAGTAATCCCGCCGCCGCGGCCGCCAGCGGGTTACCGCCGCTCGCCACAATGCCGATAAACATAAACTCGGATGCACCCGCCAGCACGGTGAGTGACAGGACAAAGGGCACCCAGAGCGGAAACCCGTACGCCATCGCCAGCGATCCATAAGACATGCCGACGACGCCAACCGCCAGGCAGACCAGAACGATCGCTTTTATCGTGTCGCCTTTGAGGCAGGAGAGAGGATGCGTCATACAATTTTAGCCATATCGAACGTATTTCCATTATAATGAACGGATCAACGATGTTTTACAAGATGAACGAATCGTTCGTTTTAACAGAGTATAGGGCCGTTTATGACGCAGCCAATCAGCGTGATCGCCAAAAGTCTGGTGCGAGAACGCCTGCGAACCGGGCACTCACTGGCGGAAATTGCCCGCCGTGCCGGGATCGCGAAATCCACGCTTTCGCAGCTTGAGTCCGGCAACGGCAACCCGAGCCTGGAAACGCTCTGGTCGCTTTGCGTGGCGCTGGATATTCCCTTTGCCCGTCTGCTGGAGCCGCAGCTGCCCACGACGCAGGTGATCCGTCGGGGAGAAGGAACCAGGGTGATTGCCGGGCAGGCCAACTATGAAGCCATATTGCTGGCGGCATGCCCGCCGGGGGCGCGGCGTGATATCTATTTGCTGCTCACCCAGCCTGGCGCAGACCGCATTTCCCAGCCGCATCCGCCGGGATCGGTAGAGCACATTATCGTGACCCAGGGTCGCGCGAAAGTGGGGCTACTGGATAACCCGGAGGAGTTGGGGGAAGGGGACTACATCTGTTACCCGGCAGACCTGCCGCATATCTTTAAGGCGCTGGAGCCGGACACGCACGCGCTGCTGGTGGCGGAACAAAATTAACGATCACGTCGTTAAAAGCCATGGACAAATCGCCTGGGCTGTTTGCCACCACCGCCAGCAGCCCCGTGCCGCCTCATCTTCATGCCGTGGCGCGTTCGTTCCACGCGTCGCTATGCTGGATATTGCCGTCAACAATGCGCCAGGTAATTTTCTCATACTGCAAGCTGACGCTTTCGACGTGATTGATTTTATCGTTGGCTGCGATTTTCACGTTTGGCACGCTACAGTTAACGCCGGTTACCTTTACGTTCTCCATAAACACGGTGTAATAACACACCTCCTGACCTGCATCGTTGATGTGATAGAACTTAATTTCTGCGCTTTTCAGCGCCTGGCCGGTGGCAGCGGCTTTATAAAGATAGGGAGTAGAACTATCCACTTCCTTTTCGATTCTCATTGAAGAGTGCTGACGCGTACCGGTGATTGCCCCATTAGCGCTGTCTACCGGCAAATTGACGCCATGACTCAGCCCGATAATCTCAATGCTTCCTTCGCGGTCTTTGACATCTACTGAGCCTTTGATATCTGCACCGCCATCGTCTTTGAGCCACATATAGGGAGGAATTGGCATGTTATGTGTTCCTTATTTTTTTGAGTAACTTCATTGTTAAGAGATAGAGGGGCGCTGTAATGAGTAGAATGGCCATCAGCCCAATGTAGGTATAAACCTCATAAAGAGCATCCTGACCTATCTCACCCGCCCCATAAAATACTTCACCGATCCGGTGTGCTAATTCATAGTCAAACCAACCTTCAGCGGGGCCCAGAGTACGCCCTACGGGGAAAGACAAAGCGATAAAGTAAATCGTCTTCGCAACCCTACGTACAAGTTTTGGTAAAGCCACCGTCAATCACCTCTACCCAACCTCGGGCCATAAGGGAACGCATACAAGGTATTTGCATTTGCGTTGTGTTCATCAATGCATCTCTTATTATCCCGTAATCGGAGTTATGGGCGATAGTGATGCAGCCCTCGGAGATAGTCCCAGGGTGGAGCCTGAATAGACCTCGCTGAACGTGCTCAACCCACGTTCCATCGTCTATGCCGAAGTCATCCCTGTATAACGCAAACCACTCATCGCGGTTAAACTCTGCGCCGTAAAAATACCGATTGACGAGATCTTGCGATTTCGCTTTCAACGCGGAGGCGAAGCCGCCGTTCCCACGCTCAATGATCCAGTATTTGCCTGGTGGCAATGGACCTTGGGTGGGGATGGCTGCGCAACTGGCATTATTTCGGTAGGTACCCTGCCCGGAGTGAGCCATAAAAACCCCGACCCCATACAGGTTAAAGGGCGCATAATCTGCACCATTAAGTATCAACGTTCCGTGTAAGGCCATATTTACCCACCTCTTATTACACCCATCAACACTACTGCCATTACAGAGGCCGAAAATGTCATCCTCATCTCGTCCTTGTCATGTGCCTGTTCGCTTAAGCGTATGCCCGATGCCGTTTAAGAAGGTAAAGGCTGATCATATTTACGCCCTATCGATGCCTTTTTGAGACATTGACCAGGCATTTTTTAACCAAATTAAGGGGAGTGAATGAAAACTCGAGAAAAGTGCCGTATGACTACCGGCTCTGTCAGCAAGACAGCGAAGAAAGTGAATAACGGTTTGTCCCTTATTCCACGCGGGAACGATGCAATTACCGTCTTATGACGCTGCCGCGAAGGCGGCAGCGTAAAACGCATTATTCCAGGTAAAACACCTCTATCAACTCCGCGCTCACCGGGCTGTTGTCCGGGTTCGACGGCATAACCTCGCGCATGTGTTTCCACCAGCGTTGGCAGACGTCGGTACTTGCTACCGCGTTCCAGCGCGCTTCGGATTCAATCTCTACGGTTGCGAACAGCAGGTGGCGTTCCTTGTCGAGATAGATGGCGTAATGGTGCGCGCCGTGGTCTTTCAGCACAGCTTCCAGCTCTGGCCAGATGGGATTGTGGCGGCGCGCGTACTCTTCGTGCGCGTCCGGGTTAACCTGCATGACAAACGCTTTGCGGATCATAATGCCTCCAGGTACAGCTCGCGGACCTCATCGCGGCTGGCGGTTCGCGGGTTGCAAGGTGCGCACGGGTCGGCGAGGGCTTTATCCAGCCAGCCTTCGATGTCCGCTTTGGTTACGCCGAGCTGGCTAAAGCCGGACGGAATGCCGACGCGGGTACTCAGATCGCGAATCGCCTGAATGGCTGACATACTTGCTGCTTCATCGCTCATCCCGCGCGTATCGACACCCATCGCCTGCGCCACGCGGGCAAAGCGCGCCACCGCGTTCGGGCGGTTAAAGTTTTCGATGATCGGCAGCAGGATGGCGTTACACACGCCGTGCGGCAGGTTGTGCGTCGCGCCCGGTTGATGCGCCAGGGCGTGAACCAGACCCAGACCGGCGCTGTTAAACGCCATGCCCGCAAGATACTGCCCGAACGCCATCTGCTCGCGGGCTTCAAGGTTATGGCCCTCGTCGACCACTTTCGGCAGCCACAGGGTGATCAGGCGAATCGCTTCCAGCGCGTTGGCGTCGGTGAGCGGGTGCGCACCTACGGAAACGTAGGCTTCGATGGCGTGGGTCAGGGCGTCCATCCCCGTCGCGGCGGTGACGGAAGCCGGAATATCAAGCATCACGCTGGCGTCGTCCACGGCAATATCCGGGATGATGTTCGGATCGATAATCACCTCTTTCACCTGACGCGCGGAATCAATAATTACCGCGTTGCTGGTCATCTCCGCCGCCGTACCGGCGGTGGTATTGATCGCTACCAGCGGCACGCCCGCGTTTTTCACCTTGCCGACGCCGGAGTAGGCGGTGGACGGGCCGGGGTTAGCGGTCAGAATTTTGATCGCCTTAGCGGTATCGATCGGGCTGCCGCCGCCGAAGGCGATCAGGTAATCACACTCCGCGTCGCGGAATGCCGCAAACCCCTGTTGCACCAGCGCTTCCGTTGGGTTCGGGAACACCTCATCAAACAGGTGATACGACATCTCGTGGGCATCCAGTGCGGTAAACAGGCTGTCGAGCAGGCCGAGTTTAACCAGCTGGCCGTCGGTGACAATCAGCGCTTTTCCCCACTGCTTGTTCGCCACCAGGTTGACCATATCGCCGATTGCGCCCGCGCCGTGCAGGCTGATTTTAGGAAGCGCCAACATAAAGCTCATGATAATTCTCCTTAATTACTGTGATTTTTATGCCCGGCGGCGCTGCGCTTGCGCGGGCCTGCGATCCGCAGACCGGGTAAACGTAGTGCCACCCGGCTATGGAATCCGTCTTCGCTGCATCATCCGTCGCGTGATAATCGGCAGTGAAATCACCACGATCAGCATTGCGCCGACGATCACTGACATCACGATGCCGGGCACGTTTAGCAGGCTCAGGCCAAAGGTCACCAGCCCCATCAGGAAGGCGGCGATGATCACGCCGACCATGCTGCCGGACCCGCCTAAAATATTGACGCCGCCGAGCACCGCCATCGTCACCACCGCCAGTTCCCAGCCCATCGCAATCGTCGGGCGCGTGCTGCCCAGGCGCGAGGTGAGCAGCACCGAGGCGAGGCCCGCCATCAGCCCCACCAGCGCAAACAGGATCAGGTTGTGGCGTTTAACGTTGATCCCGGCATACCACGCGCCGGTCGGGTTATTGCCGATGGCGTACGTGCGGCGACCAAAGTTGGTGCGGTGCAGCACAAAGGCAAACACGGCTGCCAGCACGATAAACAGCGCAAACTCAAACGACAGCGCGCCCCAGACGTAGCCTTGCCCCAGCCACGCGAAGCTCTCCGGGTAGCTGTTCAGCGCCTGATCACCCAGCAGGATGTAGGTGATCCCGCGGTACAGGCTCATGGTGCCGATGGTGATGACGATGGACGACAGGTTAAAGCGCGTCACCAGAATGCCGTTGAACAGCCCGCACAGCAGCCCGACGCCTAATCCCACGCACACCAGCAGGGGCGTATCCATGCCCGCCGCCGCGCAAAAACCCATCGCCGTAGAGCTGAGCGCGATGGTCGAGGCCACCGACAGGTCAATCTCACGGGCGATAATTAGCATCGCCATCGGCAGGACGATGATCGCCTTCTCGGTGAAGTTGAACGTCGCGTCGGAGAGGTTCCAGACGTTGAGGAAGTAAGGCGAGGCGAGGGCGTTGCCCACGAACACCGCCAGCGTAACGGCCAGCAGGAAACCTTCCCAGCACAGCAGGCGCTGGAGCAGGCCCGGCGCAGCAGGCACGTTTTTGATCTCTTCAGTGGTCATCATTTTGCTCATGATTTCACCGCCAGTTTCTGACGCGCCAGCGCCGCGTCGCGCAGGATCAGCCTGCCTTTACGTTTGTTGCCGCGTTCGTTGAGCAGCACCGCAATGACGATCACCGTGCCGGAAATCGCCATTTGCCAGAACGGCGAGACGCCGATTACCGGCAGGGCGTTATTGATGACGCCGAGGAACAGCGCGCCGAACAGACAGCCGAGCACGCGCCCGGTGCCGCCCATGGTGCTGATCCCACCAATCACACAGGCTGCCACGACCTGCAGCTCAAAACCGTTAGCCACGTCGACATACGCAACGGCAAAGCGGGAGATCCACAGATAGCCGCAGAAGCCAGCCAGCAGGCCGGAAAGGCAGAAGCTGACGAACTGCATTTTTCCGACGTTGATCCCGGTGTAATACGCTGCGGTAGCGTTGCCGCCTGCGGTATACAGCGCGCGGCCGGTGCGGCTGTAGCGCAGGAAGTAGCCCACCAGCAGCAGCGCGGCAACGGCGCACCAGCTTAGCACCGGCAGGCCCAACACCGCCGCGCGCGGCAGGCCGAGGAAGTCCGCGCTCATCTGGTTGGCGTTGACCCAGCCGCCGCCGGAAAGCAGAAAGATAATTCCGCGATAAATGCTCATGGTGCCGAGGGTGACCACAATCGCCGGAATACCCAGTTTCCACACCAGCAGGCCGTTAATCATCCCCATTACCAGCCCGAGCGCGCTTGCCAGCATCAGTAGCCCCCAGACGGGCACGTCCGGGTAGTGGAAGTTAATCAGCGCGACGATCATCCCGGTTAGCGCCAGGTTGGCCGCCATGGAGAGGTCGATGCCTTTGGTCAGCAGCACCATCATCTGCCCGAGGGCGAGAACGATCAGAATCGACGTGTCATTGAATATCTCCACCAGGTTGCCCGGCGCGAGAAACGACGGCACGCGGCTGCCGATGGCGACAATCATCAGCACAATGACCGCGCCCAGCAGGGCTTCACGGTGTTTCATCAGTGAGTTAAGCATCACGCCGCCTCCTGTTTTACACCGCTGGCGGCGCTGACGATGGTTTCCGCCGTCGCGTCGCCCGCCTGATATTCGGCCACCATCAGCCCTTCGTGCATCACGATGATGCGGTCCGCCATGCCCATCACTTCCGGCAGATCGGACGAGACCATAATCACCGCCAGCCCCTGACCCACCAGTTCAGACATAAATTGATGAACGGCGGCTTTTGAGCCGATATCGATGCCTTTAGTCGGCTCATCGAGGATGATCACGTCAGGATGCGTCGCCAGCCACTTGCCGATCACCACCTTTTGCTGGTTGCCGCCGGAGAGGGTTTCCACCGCCTGTTTCCAGCTAAAGGCTTTGACCTGCAGGCGGGTGGCGTATTCGTCAGCCAGTCGCCATTCGCGGTCGTCATGCAGCACGCCGTTCGGGTTAAGTTTGCCGAGCTGCGGCAGACTGATGTTCTGCGCAATCGGCAGCGCGATAATCGCCCCCTGTTTCTGGCGTTCTTCCGGCACGCAGACAATGCCGGCGTTGATGGCGTCCGCCGGCTGGCGGAAATGCTGCGTTTTACCGTTAAGCACAATCTCGCCCGAGGACGGACGGGTGATGCCGGAAAGCGCCTGCATCAACTCGGTACGACCCGCGCCGACCAGCCCGTAAAAACCGAGGATCTCGCCCTTGCGCAGGGAGAACGAGATATTAGCGAACTCGGTCGGGTGGCAAAGATTTTTCACCTCCAGCACCGTCTCGCCTTTTTCGCAGTCGACTTTCGGGAAGGTCTGGGTAATGGCCCGCCCGACCATCATCGACACCATCCGCTCTTCGGTGATCGCGTTTATCGATCCTTCCCCGACAAACACGCCGTCGCGCAAAATGGTGTAGTGATCCGCCAGCTCAAAAATCTCGTCGAACTTGTGGGAGATAAACAGGATCGCTTTTCCCTCCTGCTTCAGGCGCTCCACTATCTGATAGAACTCGAGAATTTCATGCTGCGACAGCGCGGCGGTCGGTTCATCAAGGATCACCACCTGCGCCTCAAACGACAGCGCGCGGGCGATGGCGACCATATGACGCTGGGCGATGCTCAGGGTTTTCAGCGTTGCGCGCGGGTCGATCTGCACTTCCAGACGCGTGAGGATAGCCTGCGCCCGACGGTGCATCGCCGGCCAGTCGAGGGTGTTGAAAACGCCTTTACAGAGATACTGGCCGACAAAAATATTTTCGGTGACCGACAGTTCATCGAACAGCACCGTTTCCTGATGAATGGCGGTAATGCCGATCTTGTGCGCCGATTCCGGCGTCGGGAGGTGTACAGGGATAGCCTTATAGAGGATTTCGCCCTCGTCAGGCTGATAAATGCCGGTCATCACTTTGACCAGCGTCGATTTGCCCGCGCCGTTTTCGCCGATAAGCGCGGTCACTTTGCCGGGCCACAGCGCAAGCTGCACATTCTCAAGGGCGCGCACCCCGGGGAAGACCTTGGTGATGCCCGAAAGCTGTAGCAATGGGGTCATGATAGTTCTCCGTTAGATCCCCTCTCCCCTCGGGAGAGGATTAGGGTGAGGGGAGATGCGGCCTGATGCCCTCACCCCGACCCTCTCCCACAGGGAGAGGGAGATAAGGGTTAGAAGATCTTCGAGAACTTATCAATGTTGCTGGCATCGTAGACGAACGGCTCGGCCATCGCCCCGTTGCCGTCGGCATCCAGCTTCACTTTGCCGAGTTTGCCCATGCTGGCTTCGCCTTTGGTGGCGGTGCCTTTTACCAGGTCATCCGCCAGATAGGTGGCAGCGTAGCCAAGGTCAATCGGGTTCCAGATGGCAAAACTCTTGCTTGCCCCGGATTTCACCGCGCCCGCCATTTCAGACGGTAGACCTAAACCGGTGACGTACACTTTGCCGATCTTGCCCTGGTCTTTGACCGCCTGCGCGGCGGCCACAATGCCCACCGACGACGGCGAGACGATCACCTTCAGGTCAGGCCAGGTTTTCAGCAGGCCGACCGCTTCGCGGTAGCTTTTGTCAGAGAGATCGTCGCCGTAGGCCACGGTCACCAGATTGACGGACGGGTACTTCGGCAGCACCTTTTTCATCTCCGCAATCCAGGTATTCTGGTTGGTTGAGGTTGGCGTGGCGCTCAGCACCGCCACGTCGCCTTTCTCGACGTTCAGCGCTTTTAGCGCGTCGGCGGCAAGTTTGACGTTGGTTTCACCGATCAGGGCGTTGTTCGACGGGTTCAGGTGGATTTGACGCCCGGCCTTCGCCACGCCGGAATCCCACGAGACAACCTTGATGCCGCGCTGCATCGCTTTTTTCAGCACCGGCACGACCGCATCCGGATCGTTCGCCGAGATGGCGATCGCATCCACGCCCTGGGCGATCAGCCCGTTCAGCACTTCGATCTGCGCTTCCGCCGTGGTGGTGGTCGGGCCGGTATAAATCACTTTTACATCGCCTAACTCTTTGGCCGCCTCCTGCGCGCCAACGTTCGCTGCCTCGAAGAATCCATTCCCTAAGGACTTCGCCACGAGGGCGATTTTCACTTCTGCTAAAGCGGAACCGGACAACGCCAGTGCGGCAACGGTGAGGATCAAGCTTGTCTTTATTTTCATTGCTTTTACTCCACATGAGTCAGTTGTAGGGATTGCAGGTGGTTTTCGCCCCGTCTCAATGAGCGGGGCGCGATGTTTTTATGGGTACAATGCTAACGCTGACTGCATTGGGGTGACGCCGAAGCGTTTGCCCAGCGCGATCAGCTCTTCACGGGTGATGGTCTGCTTCATGCCGCCCATGGCGTAGACTTTCACCAGCACTTCAGCCGACTTCTCGGCGGTGTCGATCAGGCCAAAGGTTTCATCCAGCGTCGGGCCGCTGCCGAACACGCCGTGGAACGGCCACAGCACCAGGGAATGTTTTTGCATATCCGTCGCGGTGGCCTGGCCGATCTCGTCGGTGCCCGGCACCATCCACGGCAGAATGCCCACGCCGTCCGGGAAGACCACCAGACATTCGGTACTGCCTTCCCACAGCTTGCGGGTGATCAAATCCGAACTGTTTTCCAGCACGTAGGTCAGGGCAATCAGGTTGGTGGCGTGGCAATGCATGATCACGCGGTCTTTGCCCTGGGTCGCCTTGATGCGCTCGCAGTGGGAAAGGAAGTGCGCAGGCAGTTCAGAGGTGGGCACCGCCTCGTCCGTCAGCCCCCAAAGAATGTGGTAGCCTGCGCCGTCGCTGTCCACTTTCACCACCCCGAGGTTGGCCTGCGGGTCAAGCTGCACGTTGCGGAAAAACTTGCCGGAACCGGTGACGATAAACGGCGTATTGGCGAGCAGCGGCATCGGCTGGCTTAGCGCGATATAGCGCGGCTGCGGATGGAAATCGGCGACGTACGGCTCGATGTCCGCGTCGTCCAGACGCAGCGTCAGGTTGCCGCCGTTACGCTCGTCCCAGCCCTTGAGCCAGGCGTCGGAGGTGGCTTTGATCATGCCCTGGACGAACCAGGAGGTGGTGATGGTCTGCATACTGTGTTTCCTTTGAAAATGCCGGGTGGCGCTACGCTTACCCGGCCTACTCTTACCTGTAGGCCCGGCAAGCAACGCGCCGCCGGGCAATGTTTTTTACTGACGAGCGGTGAGAACGTCTTTCTCATACGCCCGCACGTTATCCAGCCACTGGCTGCCCGCCGGGGCGTCGTGACGCTGGCAGTACATCTCCCACACCGCCTGCCACGGCAGGGATTTCTGCTCCTCCAGCAGCGCCAGACGGGCGGTGTAGTCGCCGTTTTCCTCCAGCTGCTTCAGCGCGGCGGTTGGCTCCAGCAGGGCGCGCAGCAGAGCTTTCTTCATATTGCGGGTGCCGATAACCCACGCCGCGATGCGGTTGATGGAGGCGTCAAAGAAATCGAGGCCAATGTGCACGCGGTCGAACAGGTCGTGGCGGATGATTTCGCTGGCGATTGACTGAGTTTCGTCATCCAGCAACACCACGTGGTCGCTGTCCCAGCGCACCGGACGGCTGACGTGCAGCAGCAGGCGCGGCACGTAGAGCATGGCGGCGGAGATTTTGTCGGAGATCACCTCCGTCGGGTGGAAGTGACCGGCGTCCAGGCACAGCGCGGTCTGGCGGCTGGTGGCGTAGCCCATGTAGAACTCGTTCGAGCCGACGGTGTAGCTCTCCGCGCCGATGCCGAACAGCTTGCTCTCCACGGCGTCGATGTGGTGCGCCGGGTCCAGTTTTTCGCTGATGGCTTCATCCAGTGCGGCCAGCAGGCGCTGACGCGGCGCCAGGCGGTCAACGGTGATGTCCTTCATGCCGTCCGGGATCCAGATGTTCATCACCGACGGCGTGCCGAGTTGCTCGCCGAAGTACGCCGAGACGCGGCGGCTGGCTTTGACGTGGTCAATCCAGAACTGGCGGATTTCATCGTTGGCGTGGGCGAGGGTAAAGCCATCGGCGCTCAGCGGGTGCGAGAAGCAGGACGGGTTAAAGTCCAGCCCCAGCCGGTTGGCTTTGGCCCACGCCACCCAGTTCGTAAAGTGTTCCGGTTTGATCTCGTTACGCGCCACCGGCTCGTCGGATTCGAGATAGATGGCGTGCAGATTCAGGCGTTTTGGCCCCGGGATCAGGCTCAGCGCCAGCTCCAGGTCGGCACGCAGTTCGCTGGCGTTGCGCGCTTTGCCCGGATAATTACCCGTTGCCTGAATACCACCCGTCAGCGAACCGCCTGGGTTTTCGAAACCGGCGACGTCATCGCCCTGCCAGCAGTGCATAGAGACGGGCAGACGGTCGAGCTGGCGCAGCGCCGCGTCGACATCCACGCCGACGGCGGCGAAACGCTGTTTAGCCAGGTCCCAGGCTTGTTCAAGTTGAGTGGTCATGCGCAAAGCTCCTTAGTCAGTCGTTTTTGCTGAAACTGCGCCCGGTAGCGGGCAATGTCATGGCAGGGATGGGGAGTGAAGGTGGTCAGGCCATAGTTGTCGGCCACTACCGAGCGGAAATCGTCGACGCTCGCCAGTTCGTCCAGGGTCATCAGCTGAATGCCGATATTGCCGAGCGTGGAGGCCTCAACCGGCCCGGCGACGACGGTGATCCCGCAGGCGTCGGCGCAAAGCTGGTTCAGCAGCTGGTTCTGGCAGCCGCCGCCAACGATGTGCAACCGGCTGAACGGCCTGCCGCGAAGGCTCACCAGTTCGTCGAGAATGTCGGCATACAGCAGGGCGAGGCTGTCAAAAATACAGCGCGCCAGCTCGGCAGGGCGGGACGGCACCGGCTGGCCGGCCTCGACGCAGGCGGCCTGGATCTCGGCGCTCATGTGCGCCGGGTTAATAAAGCGGTCGTCATTGGGGTTGATCAGGTACGTACAGGCCGTCAGCTTTTCGGTTTGTGCAATCAGCGAGGCCAGGTCGGTGATGTTCTGCTCTTTCAGCACCCGCTGGAGCAGCCACAGCCCCATGATGTTCTTTAACACCCGGTAACGGCCTTCTGCGCCGCCCTCGTTGGTGATGTTCGCCGCCAGCGCGGCGTCGCTGGTGTAGGGCGTTTTGCTCTCAAAGCCCATCAGCGACCAGGTGCCGGAAGAGAGATAGGCCGCGTCTTTGTCGGCAAGCGGCGCGGCGATGACCGCGCTGGCGGTATCGTGACTCGCCACGGCCACCACCGGGATCGGATTGCCCTGCGGGCAGACCCACTCGCCAATCACATTGCCCGGATGGGTCGGCGTGCCAAACCACGACGGCGAGGCGCCCGTCCAGGCCAGCAGGTTTTCGTCCCAGTTATCGGAATTGATGTTCACCAGCTGCGTGGTGGTGGCGTTGGTGTATTCCCAGTTCAGGTTGCCGGTCAGGCGGTAGCTGAAGTAGTCGGGGATCAGCAGGGCGTGCGCCGCCTTTGCTGCCAGTTCCGGCTGCTGTTCAACCAGGGCGCGCAGCTGATACAGGGTGTTAAACGGCAGGAACTGAATGCCGCTGCGCCCGTAGATCGCCTCTTTGCCCAGCTGGGCGATGGCATGCGCCATGACGCCGTCGGTACGGCTGTCGCGGTAAGAGACGGGCAGGCCGACGCGTTCGCCAGCGTCGTCCAGCAGGACGTAATCCACGCCCCAGGTATCAATTCCGATGCTGTCGATACGGATGCCGTCATTGCAGACATTCTCAAGCCCGGTACGGATTGCCGCCTCCAGGCCGTCAATGTCCCAGGTATCAAAGCCGTCCCGCTTTTGCAGGCAGTTGGCAAAACGGTGCATTTCGCGAAGCGAAAGCGTGCGCTGGCTACGGTCCCAGGTCGCCAGCATTACGCGGCCGCTGGATGCGCCTAAATCGACAGCCACACAATGGCGAAAAGTCATGGTCACGTCCTTTCTCAAGTCATTAGCGGTGAGTGTAAGAAAGGGAAGAAAAAGGCACCTTCTCGCCAGTGACAGGGCAAATCGCGCGCTGGCAAGAAAGCAAAGGTGAACGTGAGGCAGTTCACAGTTTCCAGTAATGACGGGATTTTCAGGCAGTGTGACGCTTACCGCATTTCCCGATCTTTCCGCCCGTTTCTTGAAAAACGGACAGCTTTTGCGAGGTTTGCTGCTGAAAATTTAAGGTGCGTGCGCCGGGCCTTAATTACTATTTTGAGAACTTTTCTCATTGGTGGGGGCCGTTATGACCGTACTACACAGCGTGGATTTTTTTCCTTCGGGCGGGTCGCCTGTCGCGATTGAGCCACGGCTCCCGCAGGCAGCGTTTCCGGAACATCATCATGATTTCCATGAGATTGTGATTGTTGAGCACGGCACGGGCATTCACGTCTTCAACGGCCAGCCGTACACCATCAGCGGTGGCACGGTCTGCTTTGTACGCGATCACGATCGGCATTTATACGAACATACCGACAACCTGTGCCTGACCAACGTGCTGTATCGCTCGCCAGATGCGTTCCAGTTTTTGTCCGGGCTTAATCAGCTTTTGCCCCAGGAGAAAGACGGGCACTATCCGTCGCACTGGCGGGTTAATCAGTCCACGTTGCAGCAGGTGCGCCAGCTGGTGAGCCAGATGGAGCAGAGCGAGGAGGGGCTGGAGACGCACGTCGTTGCCACGCGTGAACTCCTGTTTATGCAACTGCTGGTGCTGCTGCGCCGCAGTAGCCTGGTGGAGGGGCTGGAAAATAACGCTGCGCGCCTTAACCAGCTGATGGCCTGGCTGGAAGATCACTTTGCTGAGGATATCTGCTGGGAAACGCTGGCGGATGATTTCTCGCTGTCGCTGCGAACCCTGCACCGCCAGCTGAAGCAGCACACCGGACTGACCCCACAGCGCTATCTTAACCGCCTGCGCTTAATCAAGGCCCGGCATCTGCTGCGCCACACGGATGAAAGCGTCACGGACATCGCTTATCGTTGCGGTTTCGGCGACAGTAACCACTTTTCGACGCTGTTTCGCCGTGAATTTAGCTGGTCGCCGCGCGACATTCGCCAGGGCAAGGACGCGTCGCTTCAGTAACGCGAGGGCAATCACCGTTTTTTCGCCGCAAAAAGGCTAATAATGTCAGGTTATTCGCCCGTGAGGTTGTGGTGTGGCTGCTCAGTTAATTCTTCGCAAAGATGATTTTTTTGCCTCCGCAGGCCAGGCCGTTGCGGTGGCCGATCGCTATCCGCAAAACGTCTTTGCCGAACACACGCATGAATTTTGCGAGCTGGTGCTGGTGTGGCGGGGCAACGGCCTGCACGTCCTTAACGACCGGCCTTACCGCATCACGCGCGGGGATCTGTTTTACATTCGCGCCGAGGACAAACACTCCTACGCCTCGGTGAACGACCTGGTGTTGCAGAACGTCATCTACTGCCCAGACAGGCTCAAACTCAACGTCGACTGGGCCGCAAACATTCCGGGGTTTGTTGATGCGAAGGGCGCACCGCACTGGCGCTTAAGCAGCAACGGCATGACCCAGGTCCGGCAGGTGATTTCCCAGCTTGAACAGGAGAGCCTGAAAAACGATCCCGAGGCTAACCAGATGGCGGAGCTGCTCTTTGCCCAGCTGGTAATGACCCTCAAGCGCTATCGTTATGCCACCGACAACCCCTCCGCCACCACTCAGGAGGCGCTGCTTGATAAGCTCATCACCCAACTTGCGGGCAGCCTGAACAAGAGTTTCGTGCTGGAAAAGTTCTGCGAGCAGGAGCAGTGCAGCGAACGCGCGTTACGCCAGCAGTTCCGCACCCAGACCGGGATGACGGTGAACCACTATCTGCGCCAGCTGCGCATCTGCCACGCTCAGTATTTGCTCCAGCATACGGAGCTGATGGTGAGTGAGGTGGCGATGCGCTGCGGCTTTGAGGACAGCAACTACTTTTCGGTGGTGTTTAACCGCGAGGTGGGGATGACGCCGGTACAGTGGCGTCATCGTAGTCGAAAGGCGGCGTGATCAGTTCGCCATGCCGAGGCCAACAATGTTGGCAGCGATAATAATCACCACGCAGCCGAGGCTCAGCACGCCCACCGGACGACGCCCGGCGTTGTTCCACTCCTTCAGCACCAGCCCCACCAGGCCGCCGCACAGCACGTAGAAGCTCATGTGCAGCATCCAGCTCATGTAATCGTACTGCGCCGGAATGCTGGCGTGGCCCCAGGCGTAGAAGAAGAACTGCAGATACCACATCAGCCCACCCAACGCGGAGAGCAGCACGTTGGTTACGATCAGCGGTTTTGCCAGCGAGAAGTCGGCTTTTACCGACAGGTTCTTCACTTTTGCCAGACGAATAAAGCAGAAGCCCAGGTTGACCAGCGCGCCGCCGCCCATGATCACCACGTAGCTTGGCAGGGCAACGTACAGCGGGTCGACGCCCAGCGCGGCGGCGGCTTCGTGCATCGGTTTGGCGGCGTTCATGGCGAAGGACATACCGGCGGAGAAGATGCCGCACATTACCGCCAGCAGCAGCCCTTTCTTCAGGTTGAAGTCCTCGGCTTTGATGCCCATCTTGCGCTCTTTAAGCTGGCCCGCGCGGGTCACGATGCCCACGCCGATCACCGCGACCAGCACGCCCAGCAGCGTCATGCGCCCGCCTTCGGTATTGATCAGCACGTCGAAATTGCCGTTGAGGATTGGCGTCATCAGGGTGCCGACAATCAGCGTAATGCCAATCGCGATGCCGATACCCATCGACATGCCGAGGTAGCGCATGGTGAGGCCATAGTTGATGTTGCCGATGCCCCACATCGCGCCAAACAGGAAGACCGGCAGCAGGGTAGAGGCGCTGAAGGAGGAGAAATAGCCCCAGAAATCGGGCAGGAGCATGGCGCTGATGGTCCACGGCAAAATCAGCCATGACACCGTACCGCCGACGGACCACATGGTTTCCCATGACCAATGTTTAACCTTTTTAAACGGGGCATAGAAACAGGCTGCACTGGCTGCGCCTATCAAATGCCAGAAAATACCCATCGTAATCGCATGATTCATTTTTACATCCTCATCGTTTTTATAGTCGGTGGCTTCCCGCCGACTTGATGAGTGTAAAAATTAGGCGGTTTGGGAACCTTCAGAAGGTTGCCGCACTTTTGTTCAGGATGGCAATCAGCACGTTAACCGCGTGAGCAGACTCACAATTTCGCGATGAGAGGGAAAATGAATAACCTTATAAAAACTACGGCATTGATAATCATTTTCAATATCATTTAATTAACTATAATGAACCAACTGCTTACGCGGCATTAACAGCTGTGCCGCCCGACACTAATGGAGAGGATTATGAGTTATACACTGCCATCCCTGCCGTATGCCTACGACGCACTGGAACCGCATTTCGACAAGCAGACGATGGAAATCCATCACACTAAACACCACCAGACCTACGTGAACAACGCCAACGCTGCGCTGGAAAGCCTGCCAGAGTTCGCTAGTCTGCCGGTTGAAGAGCTGATCACCAAACTGGACCAGCTGCCAGCAGACAAGAAAACCGTTCTGCGTAACAACGCTGGCGGCCACGCTAACCACAGCCTGTTCTGGAAAGGCCTGAAAACCGGTACTACCCTGCAGGGCGACCTGAAAGCGGCTATCGAGCGCGACTTCGGTTCCGTAGACAACTTCAAAGCGGAATTCGAGAAAGCCGCTGCGACCCGTTTCGGCTCTGGCTGGGCGTGGCTGGTCCTGAAAGGTGACAAACTGGCGGTGGTTTCTACCGCAAACCAGGACTCCCCGCTGATGGGTGAAGCGATCTCTGGCGCATCCGGTTTCCCAATCCTGGGCCTGGACGTGTGGGAACACGCTTACTACCTGAAGTTCCAGAACCGTCGTCCAGACTACATCAAAGCCTTCTGGGACGTGGTGAACTGGGACGAAGCTGCAGCGCGTTTCGCCGCGAAAAAATAAGGTTGCATTGACGCCTGTGAGAAGCGAGTCTGATGACTCGCTTTTTTTGTATCTGAAGGAGTAGAGATGCACTACCCGGTCAACGTGTTTACAGGCAAGGTAACGGAGTACGAAGGCAGCCGCCCGAGCGCCATCGCCAAAGTGCAGGTTGACGGCGAGTTGAGCCTCACCGAGCGCGGTCTTGTGGGCGATGAGCAGGCCGAAAAGAAAATTCACGGCGGGCCGGAGCGCGCGCTGTGCCACTATCCGCGTGAGCATTATGCTTACTGGATGAGTGAATTCCCCGAGCAGGCGGAGCGCTTCGTCGCCCCCGCCTTTGGCGAGAACCTCTCTACCGAGGGGCTGACCGAGCAAAACGTCTTTATCGGCGATATCTTCCGCTGGGGCGATGCCCTGATTCAGGTGACGCAGCCGCGCTCGCCGTGCTTCAAGCTGAACTACCATTTTGGCATTGAAGATATGTCCGCCCGGCTGCAAAGCGCCGGTAAAACCGGCTGGCTCTACCGCGTGGTGCTGGCGGGGAACGTTTCGGCGGATGCCCCGCTGGCGCTCGTTTCACGCGTGAGTGATGTGTCGGTGTACGACGCCTGCGCGATCGCCTGGCATATGCCCTTTGACGATGAGCAGTATCATCGCCTGCTGTCAGCGGCAGGGCTATCGACAAGCTGGACCAGAACGATGCAGAAAAGGCGTTTAAGCAACAAAATTGAGGATAATTCGCGAAGATTGTGGGGAAGATAATCCCTTCTGGCGAAATGCAGGCCGGGTAAGGCGAAGCCGCCGCCCGGCTTTTTTGTTGGCATCTTGCGTGAGTTTGCCCGGTGGCGCTGCGCTTACCGGGCCTGCAAAACGAACAGCTACGAACGCTTATACAACGGCAGCCACAGCGTTAACCGCAGTCCACCCAGCGGGCTGTCGTCGGCTTTCACCCAGCCACGATGCTGCTGCATGGCGGTTTCAACAATCGCCAGCCCCAGCCCCGTGCCGCCGGACTCGCGGTCACGCGCCTCGTCGGTACGGTAGAACGGACGGAAAATCTGCTCGCGATCTTCCGGACTCACGCCCGGGCCGTCGTCGTCCACGATGATGGTGATCCCGTCTTTATCCACCGAGAACGCCACCTCAATCTTCGTGTGCGAGTAGCGCAGGGCGTTACGCACGATATTCTCCAGCGCGCTTTCCAGTGCGTTAGGGTTACCGTACAGCGGCCATGGGCCTGGCGGGAAGTTAACGGTGAACGATTTCCCCATCTGCTCGGCTTCGAATGCCGCGTTATCCAGCACCTCATGCCACAGATGGTTGGCTTTGACCGTTTCGCTCACCAGCGCGTTTTTCTGCTGGTTGCGCGACATCACCAGCAAATCGTTGATCATGCTGTCCAGACGATGCGCTTCGGTTTCAATACGCTCCAGCTCTTTGCTCTCGCCGCTGCGGCGGCGCAACAGCGCGGTGCCAAGCTGCAGTCGCGTGAGCGGGGTGCGCAGTTCGTGGGAGATGTCCGATAGCAGGCGTTGCTGCGCGGTCATCATGCGGTCTAGGGCGCTCACCATCTGGTTAAAACTGGTCCCGGCGGCCAGGAACTCCTGCGGCCCGGCTTCCAGCTCGGGATGTTGTCTCAGGTTGCCCTGAGCCACTTCGTCGGCGGCGTTTTTCAACTTACGTGCCGGTTTCGCCAGGCTCCACGCCAGCCAGAGCAGCAGCGGCGAGCTGAGCAGCATAGTCACAATCAGCAGCAGAAGCGGGCGGTCGAACAGCAGGTTGATGAAATCTGTCTGGGAGCTGCTCGCAGGGCGAATCAGATAGAGCTGATAGTTATCCTCCCCGTCTCTGACGGAGAAAGGCCCTACCATCTCAACCCGGCCATATTTTTTCTTCTGAGGGTGGTCGGCGTTATCCGCCTGGCCAATGAAGTTGCGGATGATCTGCATTTCATTGCGATCGGCCCCAATGACGCGGCCTTCGCTGGTCACCAGCAGAAGACGTTGTCCGGGCGGCGCCCACTTGTCGATAGCGCGAAACAGCCTGCGCCACCACATCAAATCGTTTGGCGGATCGTTTGCCAGCTCGGCTTCGACGTGTTGTTCGATCATCACGCCCTGACGTTGCTCACTGTCGAGAAGCTCCGTCATCTGGCGTGAGTCGAGTTTTGGCAACATCAGTACGAGCATTAAAACCAGTGCCAGCGTCAGCCAGAAGATGGCGAAGATGCGGGCGGTTAAGCTGCCTATCATGAAGCGGAAACCATCAGATAACCGCGACCACGTAGGGTTTTAAACCACGGGTGACCGTCTTTACGCTCCGGTAATTTACGGCGCAGGTTAGAAATATGCATGTCGATGGCGCGGTCAAACGGCGTGAGACGTTTGCCCAGCACTTCCTGACTCAGGTGTTCACGCGATACCACCTGGCCGAGATGCTGCGCCAGCAGATAAAGCAGGGTGAACTCGGTGCCGGTTAATTCCAGCGTCTGGCCGTCAAAGCTGGCTTCCTGACGACCCGGGTTCAGGCTCAGGGAATCCACTTCCAGCGTCGGCGAGCTGTTGTCCGTATTTTGCTGCTGCTCGCTCCAGTGGGAACGACGCAGGATTGCGCGAATACGGGCCACCAGTTCACGGTCGTTGAACGGTTTCGGTAAATAGTCATCCGCACCCAGCTCAAGGCCAAGGACACGGTCAAGTTCGCTGCCGCGTGCGGTCAGCATGATAACGGGGGTCTGGTGCGTCTGGCGAAGCTCTTTCAGCGTATCAATGCCGTTTTTCTTCGGCATCATAACGTCGAGCAAAAGTAGATCGATGCTGTCATCAAGGAGACTCAGCGCCTGCTCGCCATCGTGGGCAACCAGAACGTTGAAACCTTCCATGTCGAGCAACTCCTTTAAAAGGGAAGTCAGCTCTCGGTCATCATCAACTAACAGAATTTTATTCATTGTTTAAATACCTCCGAGGCAGAAATTACGACATCAAGGCTATCTAATCCATGACTTTACGTTGTTTTACACCCCCTGACGCATGTTTGCAGCCTGAATCGTAGACTGTCTCTCGTTGAATCGCGACATGAAAGATTTTGGGAGCAAGTGATGCGCAAAGTTACCGCTGCCGTCATGGCCTCAACGCTGGCCTTCAGTGCGTTTAGCCAGGCTGCTGTAGCTATCATCGGCGATACCGGTTCCTCGCAGGAGGGCGCAGCGCAGAATAGCAGCCAAAGCCATATGTTTGACGGCATAAGTTTAACCGAACATCAACGCCAACAGATGCGAGATCTGATGCAGAGGGCACGACATGAGCAGCCCCCTGTTAATGTTAGCGAAATGGAGACAATGCACCGCCTTGTCACCGCAGAAAATTTTGACGAAAGCGCTGTACGCGCTCAGGCCGAAAAAATGGCTCAGGAACAGGTTGACCGCCAGGTAGAGATGGCGAAGGTCCGCAACCAGATGTTCCACCTGCTATCGCCCGAGCAGCAAGCGGTTTTGAACGACAAACATCAGCAACGAATGGACCAGTTGCGTGAGGTTGCACGGATGCAGCGAAGCTCAGAAACAACGTTTTTCAGTAGCAATAGCAGCACCCGTAGTAACCAGTAAACCCTGTTTTCCTTGCCATAGACACCATCCCTGTCTTCCCCCACATGATGTGGGGGTTTTTTTTGCCCGTCGTTCAGGTTTGTTAACCTTTTATTCATCCTTAGACTCCTCTTCCATCCGTTATACTAGCGCCATGGCATGACAGGAGTGTTTATGAATCAATCCTATGGCCGGCTGGTTAGCCGGGCCGCAATAGCCGCGACGGTGATGGCGTCGTGTTTGCTGATTATCAAAATTTTTGCGTGGTGGTACACGGGCTCGGTCAGTATTCTGGCTGCCCTGGTGGACTCGCTGGTGGATATTGCCGCCTCGCTGACCAACCTGCTGGTGGTGCGCTATTCGCTGCAACCGGCTGATGAAGAGCACACCTTCGGGCACGGAAAGGCGGAATCTCTGGCGGCGCTGGCGCAAAGCATGTTTATTTCCGGTTCGGCGCTGTTCCTGTTTTTAACCGGCATTCAGCATCTCGCCTCGCCGACACCGATGAACGATCCGGGCGTCGGCGTGGCTGTTACGGTAATCGCACTTATAAGCACTCTTGTTCTGGTAACGTTCCAGCGCTGGGTCGTGCGTAAAACGCAAAGCCAGGCGGTACGGGCAGATATGCTTCATTATCAGTCTGATGTTATGATGAATGGGGCGATTCTTATTGCGCTCGGTCTGGCCTGGTATGGCTGGCATCGTGCGGACGCGTTGTTTGCGTTAGGAATTGGCGTCTATATCTTGTATAGCGCTTTACGGATGGGGTATGACGCGGTGCAATCGCTTCTCGACCGCGCGCTTCCGGACGCAGAACGCGATGATATATATTCCATCGTGACCTCCTGGCCCGGCGTCAGTGGGGCACACGATCTTCGTACGCGGCAGTCAGGGCCGACCCGCTTTATTCAGATTCACATAGAAATGGAAGACAACCTGCCGTTGGTTCAGGCTCACATCATAGCTGAGCAGGTCGAGCAGGCAATTTTGCAGCGTTTTCCTGGTTCAGACGTCATCATTCACCAGGACCCCTGCTCGGTTGTACCCGGACACGTTCAGCTTTCGTAATACGGTGTAAAAAAGTGAGCCAGGCCAGCATTTTGTGTATAAATTACCGCCATAGGGTCTGACCTGAATCAATTCAGCTGGAAGAGATTGATATACTATTTGCAGTATTCGTTGATGGAATAATTTCTTTCGGCAACAGATTTCAATTTTGCATTCCTAAGTTCAGAGGTAGTCATGATTAAGAAAATCGGTGTGTTGACAAGCGGCGGTGATGCGCCCGGCATGAACGCGGCAATTCGTGGGGTTGTTCGTGCAGCCCTGACCGAAGGTCTGGAAGTGTTTGGCGTCTATGACGGTTACCTGGGCCTGTATGAAGACCGTATGGTTCAGCTCGACCGTTACAGCGTGTCTGACATGATCAACCGTGGCGGCACCTTCCTCGGCTCCGCACGCTTCCCGGAATTCCGTGACGAACACGTTCGTGAAGTGGCTATCGAAAACATGAAAAAACGTGGCCTCGATGCGCTGGTTGTTATCGGCGGTGACGGTTCCTACATGGGTGCAAAACGTCTGACTGAAATGGGCTTCCCGTGCATCGGCCTGCCGGGCACCATCGACAACGACATCAAAGGCACCGACTACACCATCGGTTTCTTCACCGCACTGGGTACCGTTGTTGAAGCGATTGATCGTCTGCGCGACACCTCTTCTTCTCACCAGCGTATCTCCATCGTGGAAGTGATGGGTCGCTACTGTGGCGATCTGACCCTGGCGGCGGCGATTGCGGGTGGCTGTGAGTTCATCGTGGTGCCGGAAGTGGAGTTCAGCCGTGAAGATCTGGTGAACGAAATCAAAGCCGGTATCGCGAAAGGTAAGAAACACGCGATCGTGGCCATCACCGAGCACATCTGTGATGTGGATGAACTGGCGAAGTACATCGAAACCGAAACCAAGCGCGAAACCCGTGCAACCGTACTCGGCCACATCCAGCGCGGCGGCTCCCCAGGGCCATACGACCGTATCCTGGCGTCCCGCATGGGCGCGTATGCGATCGATCTGCTGCTGCAGGGCCACGGTGGCCGCTGCGTCGGTATTCAGAACGAAAAACTGGTACACCATGACATCATCGACGCGATTGAAAACATGAAGCGTCCGTTCAAAGGTGACTGGCTGGACTGCGCGAAAAAACTGTACTAATCGGCTCTGTTGCCCGGTGGCGCAGCGCTTACCGGGCCTACAAAAGTTTGGTTCGTAGGCCGGGTAAGGCGTAGCCGCCACCCGGCTTTTTTACGCACTCAATCTCCTTTTTTATTCCTCAAAGTTATAGCCAATCTTTTTTTATTCTTTAATCATCGGTTAGCTTTCTGGCACGCTGCAATCATCAAAACATTGCATAAGAGAGCCGGGCGATGAACAAGTGGGGCGTAGGGTTAACATTATTGCTGGCATCGACCAGCGTGCTGGCAAAGGACATTCAGCTTCTGAACGTGTCGTACGACCCGACGCGTGAGCTGTACGATCAGTATAACAAGGCCTTTGCGGCGCACTGGAAGCAGGAAACCGGTGATAACGTGGTGGTTCGCCAGTCGCACGGCGGTTCCGGTAAGCAGGCAACCTCGGTCATCAACGGCATTGAAGCCGATGTCGTCACCCTGGCGCTGGCTTACGACGTAGACGCCATTGCCGCGCGTGGCCGTATTGATAAGAACTGGATCAAACGCCTCCCGGACAACTCCGCGCCGTACACCTCGACCATCGTTTTCCTGGTGCGTAAAGGCAACCCGAAACAGATCCATGACTGGAACGACCTGGTCAAGCCGGGCGTTTCCGTGATCACCCCGAACCCGAAAAGCTCCGGCGGCGCGCGCTGGAACTACCTGGCGGCCTGGGGCTACGCACTACACCACAACAACGGTGACCAGGCGAAAGCCCAGGATTTCGTCAAAGCGCTGTATAAAAACGTTGAAGTGCTGGATTCCGGCGCGCGTGGCGCAACCAATACCTTCGTGGAGCGCGGCATTGGTGACGTGTTGATTGCGTGGGAAAACGAAGCCCTGCTGGCGACTAACGAGCTGGGCAAAGACAAGTTTGAAATCGTCACCCCGAGCGAATCTATCCTCGCCGAACCGACTGTCTCCATCGTCGATAAGGTAGTGGAGAAAAAGGATACCAAAGCGGTGGCTGAGGCCTATCTGAAGTATCTCTACTCGCCGGAAGGCCAGGACATTGCCGCGAAAAACTTCTATCGTCCGCGCGATCCGGCGGTTGCGAAGAAGTACGAGAACGCCTTCCCGAAACTGAAACTCTTCACCATTGATGAGGAATTTGGCGGCTGGGCCAACGCGCAGAAAACGCATTTCTCCAATGGCGGCACCTTCGACCAGATCAGCAAACGCTAGCCTTTCGCACAGAACGACACGGTGACCCGGTGTGAGAAATCCACCGGGTTTTTTATTTGGTCATCATTTTGCGTTACTCTTTTGCCTCTATGAAAAACAGGGAACGCGTTGTGAAAAAAATACTTTTGCTCATTTTGATTGTTATCGTGCTCGCCGCAGGGGGCTGGTACTTTTTAAAAGCGGGTAATTCGAATGCGCTGCGTCATATCGTGCTCGACCAGTGCGTGCCTAATCAGCTTAAAAACGATAACCCTGCGCCGTGCGCAGAGGTGAAGCCGGATGCAGGCTACGTAGTGTTTAAAGACCGCAACGGTCCGCTGCAGTATCTGCTGATGCCCACCTACCGCATCAATGGCACCGAAAGCCCGCTCCTGACCGAGCCTCAAACCCCTAACTTCTTCTGGCTGGCGTGGCAGTCGCGTAACTTTATGAGCCAGAAGCGCGGCGCAGACGTGCCGGACAGCGCCGTCTCACTGACCATCAACTCCCCGACTGGCCGCACGCAGAACCATTTCCATATTCACATCTCCTGCCTGCGTCCGGACGTGCGGCAAAAGCTGGACGCCAGCCAGGGGCAGATCAGCACCCAGTGGCTGCCGCTTCCCGGCGGACTGGAAGGGCATGAATATCTCGCCCGCAGGGTGACGGAAAACGAGCTGGTACAGCGCAGCCCGTTCATGATGCTGGCGGAAGAGCTGCCGGAAGCGCGCGACCATATGGGACGCTTCGCGCTGGCGATGGCGCAGCAGTCTGACGGCTCATTTGTTCTGCTGGCGACCGAACGTAACCTGCTCACCCTTAACCGCGCATCCGCTGAGGAATTACAGGATCATCAATGCGATATCCTGAAGTGACCCCACCATAAATAGCGTTTACTCGCCCTGCCTGTCGCCGTAGACTTGCTGAAAAAATCTACAGGAGACAGGCATGTCGCTCTGGTTCACTCACCCTCTGTTTCTGCCCTCGCTGATTGTTGGCGTCACCATTGTGCTCTGGGCGACATCGCTGCTGCCGGAGTTCATTACCGCGCTGCTGTTTTTCACGGCGGCGATGGCCACCAAAATAGCCCCGCCGGACGTTATTTTCGGCGGTTTTGCGTCGTCCGCTTTCTGGCTGGTGTTCAGCGGGTTTGTGCTGGGCGTGGCGATCCGTAAAACCGGCCTCGCGGACAGGGCCGCGCGGGCATTGTCCGCGAAACTGACCGACTCCTGGGTACTGATGGTGGCAAGCGTGGTGCTGCTCAGCTACGCGCTGGCGTTTGTGATGCCGTCGAACATGGGACGTATTGCACTGCTGATGCCGATTGTCGCCGCCATGGCGAAGCGGGCCGGTATTCCTGATGGCTCCCGCGCCTGGTTTGGCCTGGCGCTGGCGGTCGGATTCGGCACGTTCCAGCTCTCCGCGACCATTCTGCCAGCCAACGTTCCCAACCTGGTGATGAGCGGCGCGGCGGAAGGTTCGTACGGGATCCACCTCAACTATGTGCCGTACCTGCTGCTGCATACGCCGGTGCTGGGCATTCTCAAAGGTCTGATTCTGATCGGCCTGATCTGCTGGCTGTTTCCCGGCAGCCCAAAGCCGCCGCGCAATCTGGCACCCTCTGAGCCGATGGGGCGGGACGAAAAGCGTCTCGCCTGGCTGCTGGCGGTCGTGCTGGTGATGTGGGTCACCGAGAGCTGGCACGGCGTGGGACCCGCCTGGACGGGTCTGGCGGCATCGGTCATCGTCATGCTGCCGCGTATTGGCTTTATCACCGGAGAGGAGTTCTCGGCGGGAGTGAACATGCGCACCTGCATTTATGTGGCGGGCATTCTCGGGCTGGCGATTACCGTCACGCAGACCGGTATCGGTGCGGCGGTGGGGGAGGCGTTGCTGCACGTTATGCCGCTGGATGCAGACAGGCCGTTTACCAGCTTCCTGGCGCTGACGGGGATCACCACCGCGCTCAACTTCATCATGACGGCCAACGGCGTTCCGGCGCTGTACACCACGCTGGCGCAGAGCTTCGCGGATGCGACCGGCTTCCCGCTGCTGTCGGTGATCATGATTCAGGTGCTGGGGTATTCCACGCCGCTGCTGCCGTATCAGGCGTCGCCGATTGTGGTGGCGATGGGGTTAGGGAAGGTGCCTGCGAGGGCGGGGATGTTGTTGTGTCTGGCACTGGCGATAGCGACCTATATGGTGCTGCTGCCGCTGGATTATCTGTGGTTTAGCTTGCTGGGACGGCTGTAAAAAAGCCCGGTGGCGCTGACGCTTACCGGGCCTACAGAACCGTAGGGCGGGTTAGCTAAGCGCCACCCGCCACAACAGCATTACGCCTGTTTAGCGGCTTCTGCTGCTTTAACGATCACCGCGAAAGCGTCGGCTTTCAGGGATGCGCCGCCAACCAGCGCGCCGTCGATGTCCGGCTGGGTGAACAGCTCAGCGGCGTTCGCTGCATTTACGGAACCGCCGTACTGGATGATAACCTGCTCAGCCACTTTCGCGTCTGCTTTAGCAATGTGGTCACGGATAAATTTGTGAACCGCCTGCGCCTGCGCTGGGGTTGCTGATTTGCCGGTACCGATAGCCCAGACTGGCTCGTAAGCGATAACCGCGCCTTCGAACGCGCTCGCGCCCTGGGTTTTCAGTACGGCGTCGATCTGACGAGCACACACTTCTTCGGTTTTACCCGCTTCGTTTTCTGCTTCGGTTTCACCGATGCACAGAACCGGGATCAGACCCTGCTCTTTCAGCACGGCGAATTTCTTCGCGATAAACTCGTCGGATTCTTTGTGGTAGGTGCGACGCTCAGAGTGGCCGATGATGATGTATTTCGCGCCGATATCTTTCAGCATTTCAGCGGAGGTTTCACCGGTGAATGCGCCAGACAGATTAACGTCAACGTTCTGAGCACCCAGCACGATGTGGCTGCCGTCAGCGGCACGTTTAGCCAGGTCCAGGTACATATCCGGTGGCGCGATAGCAACCGCACAGCCCGTTACGCCAGCCAGCTCTTTACGCAGGTTCGCAACCAGCTCGTTTACCATGTGGCGGCTGCCGTTCAGTTTCCAGTTACCCATCACTAAAGGATGTCGCATTTTAATTCTCCACGCTAAATAAGCGAATTAAGGAATATGGCCACCCTTAAGGGCGGCATGGTCTGTGAATCAGTATAGAGATTTTCCCTCGAAAGGCTTTGCTTTTTGTCATTAATTCGCCCCTCCGAGCGGGTCTGATAGTGCCAGCTTAATCGGTTCAACAGCGAAGGTCAGTCCCTTTTCGCCATTATCTGCCACCACATAGCGAACGGCACCTTCGGTCTCGGCGTAATAGTGTTTGTTTTTACCCGCAGTGAGCAGTTTTTGCAGCTTTTGCTGGCTCTGCGCTTTGGTTAAGGCCGGGGTAAAAGCGCGCAGCACGGCGCTCATGTATTCATGGGCTTTCGCTTTTGCCGCTTTCTGTTCAGGCCCCTGGATGGGCAGCCAGGTTATCTGCATGCTTTTGATTTTTAACGTTCCACGCTCCAGCGCGGTTGAGGCATACAGATTTTCGTTAATCTTGCTGGCTGCGCGGGTGAGGGTCGAGGTATCCCGGGCGCTCTCGATAGAGCGAAATTCATCCAGCGGCAGGGTTGGGTTGTCTTTGTTAAAGGCTTCGCGGAACTGGCTGATGGAGCGATCGAACGACGGCGCGCCCGCAAGCAGATAGGGCGCGGCAGCAGGAGCGGCGTTGTCGGCGGCGTGCAGGGTGACGCTGGCGCTCAGCATCGCTAAACACAGTAACAGAGAGTATGCCGAACTTTTCATCAATATTGCCCCTGGCCGTCAATGGCCATGATTAAAACGATATATGCCTGGCTTGTCAAAAGGTCACCACTCCAGGGTAAAATGCGCGCTATATCATAATAAGGAACCTTACATGACCATACAGCAGTGGCTGTTTTCATTCAAAGGGCGTATCGGACGCCGGGACTTCTGGATATGGATAGTGACGTGGATCGTCGCTATGCTGGCGCTGTTTTTCGTGGCGTTCAATGCGTGGCTGAGCACGCAAACTGCGGCCTTTGCGCTGGTGTGCCTGCTGTGGCCAACGGCGGCAGTGGTGGTAAAACGCCTGCACGATCGCGGCCGCTCCGGCGCATGGGCATTTCTGATTATTCTGGCGTGGATGCTGGTGGCAGGGGACTGGTCGATACTGCCATCCATCCTCCCGTGGGTGGTTGGCCTGCTGTTGCCGACCATTATCTTTGTGATGATGATTATCGATCTGGGCGCGTTTATCGGCACCCAGAGCGAAAACAAATACGGTAAAGACACCCTTGAGGTGAAGTACCGCTGATCACCAGTAGTGTTCAGCCGTCATATGGCCCGGTCGGCGGCGAAGGTGCTTCGTCATCTGCCGGGTATCCTTCAGAAGCTGCTGCGTATCCCTGACCATCTGCGGGTTACCGCACAGCATCACGTGGCTGGTTTCCGTATTCATCGGTAAACCAACCGCCGCTTCCAGCGCACCGCTCTCAATCAACGCCGGCACGCGTCCCGTCAGCGAGCCTGCCGCCGTTTCGCGGCTGACCACGGTCTGAATTTTCAGCTTCCCGGCATAGCGCTGCTCCAGCGCCTGCATTTGCGGCAGATAGCTCAAATCAGCGGCATAGCGCGCGGCGTGTACCAGCACGATATTCTTAAAACGCTCAAGATCTTTGCCGTACTCCAGAATGGAGAGGTAAGGGCCGATGGCGGTCCCGGTCGCCAGCATCCACAGGGTGTCGCAGTCCGGAATTTCGTCCAGCACGAAGAAGCCTGCGGCTTCGCTGACAATCTGCACCTCGTCGCCGGGCTTCAGCGCGGCGAGGCGCGGGCTGAGCTTGCCGTCCGGGACGGTAACCAGATAAAACTCAAGGTCCGGGTTATCCGGCTCGTTGACGTATGAATAGGCGCGCTGTACGCGCTCGCCGTCGACATCCAGCCCCAGCTTCGCAAATTGCCCTGCGGTAAACGGATGAACCGGAGCGTGAAGGGTGAGACTAAATAGCGCATCGGTCCAGAACTGTACCTTTGTGACTTTACCCGTTACCCAGTCCGCCATGATCTTCTCCTGTGCTGTTTCTCTGCTCTATCTTCCGGTCTTGCGGTGAAGATTTCCAGCCCATTCGGGCCGGAAAGCTCAATCGATCAAACGGTTTTACAGAATGTGGGTCTGCACGTCCGGGTCTTTACGATCGAGATAGTGGATAGACTGAATGCGGCGAATGGTGCGTGATTTTCCGCGGATCAGCAGCGTTTCGGTGGTCGCCATATTGCCCTTGCGGGTAATACCGTCCAGCAGATCGCCTTTAGTGATGCCGGTTGCAGAGAAGACCACGTTATCGCTGCGCGCCATGTCGTTTAACGCCAGTACCCTGTTGGCTTCAATGCCCATCGCCGCACAGCGTGCCAGCTCGTTCTCGCCAATGCGACGGTTCTCTTCGCTGTCGCCTTTAACGTCGTGACGCGCCAGCAGGCGGGCCTGCATATCGCCGTCGAGCGCGCGGATCACCGCCGCGGAGACCACGCCTTCCGGCGCGCCGCCGATGCCGTAAAGCACGTCCACTTCGCTGTCAGGCATGCAGGTCAGGATGGAGGCGGCGACGTCGCCGTCCGGGATGGCAAAGACGCGCACGCCGAGCTTTTGCATTTGGGTGATGGTGGCGTCGTGGCGCGGTTTCGCCAGAATGGTGACGGTCAGTTCACCGAGCGGTTTACCCAGCGCCTCGGCGACGTTGCGCAGGTTCTCTTCCAGCGGCAGGTTAAGGTCGATTGCGCCCTTCGCGCCGGGGCCGACGATTAGCTTTTCCATGTACATATCTGGCGCATTGAGGAAGCAACCTTTATCGCCGACCGCCAGCACTGCCAGGGCATTGGCCTGGCCCATCGCCGTCATGCGGGTGCCTTCAATGGGGTCGACGGCGATATCCACGGCATCGCCCTTGCCGGTACCGACTTTTTCACCGATGTAGAGCATCGGCGCTTCGTCGATCTCGCCTTCGCCAATCACGATGGTGCCGTCGATGTTGACCTGATTGAGGACAATGCGCATGGCATGGACAGCTGCGCCGTCGGCGGTATTTTTGTCGCCACGGCCAAGCCATTTATAGCCAGCCAGGGCGGCGGCTTCGGTGACGCGGGAAAACTCGATGGCAAGTTCACGTTTCATGAGGTACTCGTGCAATCAAAAAGAATTGCACGAAGTTTATCACAGAGTGGGGTGGGGTGCGGGACCGGTGCGGTCTGGGCCCCTCACCCTGACCCTCTCCCCATGGGAGAGGGAATAGATGATTACTCGTCGTGCTCTTCCCACGCCAGAGCGCGCTTCACCGCTTTCTTCCAGCCGCTGTAGCGGTAGTTGCGCTCGGTGGTTTCGATACCCGGGCGGAATTCGCGTTCGATGACCGCTTTCTCCTGCAGTTCGTCCAGGTTCTGCCAGAAACCGACCGCCAGACCGGCGAGGTACGCCGCGCCAAGCGCCGTAACTTCGCGCACTTCAGGACGCTCCACGCGGGTGCCCAGAATGTCGGACTGGAACTGCATCAGGAAGTTGTTGGCGACCGCGCCGCCGTCCACGCGCAGGGCGTGAAGACGAATGCCGGAGTCGGCCTGCATCGCTTCCAGCACATCGCGCGTCTGGTAGGCAATGGACTCCAGCGTCGCGCGGATGATGTGGTTTGAGTTCACGCCGCGCGTCAGGCCGAAAATAGCACCGCGCGCATACGGGTCCCAGTAGGGAGCGCCAAGGCCGGTGAAGGCAGGCACCACGTATACGCCGTTGGTGTCTTTCACCTTGGTGGCGAAATATTCGGAGTCAAACGCGTCGCTGATGAGCTTCATCTCGTCGCGCAGCCACTGAATAGACGCGCCTGCCATGAATACTGCGCCTTCCAGAGCGTAGTTCACTTCGCCGCGTGGGCCGCAGGCGATAGTCGTCAGCAGGCCGTTCTCTGATTTCACCGCCTTCTCGCCGGTGTTCATCAGCATAAAGCAGCCGGTGCCGTAGGTGTTCTTCGCCATCCCTTCCTTAACACACAGCTGGCCGAACAGCGCCGCCTGCTGATCGCCAGCGATACCGGCGATAGGGATACGCGTGCCGCCTTTACCGCCGATGTTGGTCTGGCCGTACACTTCGGAGGACTTGCGTACCTGTGGCAGCATGGCGCGTGGGATATCCAGCGCGTCCAGCATCTTGTCATCCCACTCGAGGGTGTTGATGTTGAACAGCATGGTGCGCGAGGCGTTGGTGTAGTCGGTGACGTGCACGCGTCCCTGGGTCATCTTCCAGATAAGCCAGGTATCGACGGTGCCGAACAGCAGCTCGCCGCGTTTTGCGCGCTCGCGTGAGCCTTCGACGTGGTCGAGGATCCACTTCACCTTGGTGCCGGAGAAGTACGGGTCAATGACCAGCCCGGTGGCGCTACGGATGTACTCTTCCATGCCGTCGCGTTTCAGCTTTTCGCAAATTTCCGAGGTGCGGCGGCACTGCCAGACGATGGCGTTGTAAATCGGTTTGCCGGTTTCGCGTTCCCAGACAACGGTGGTTTCACGCTGGTTGGTGATGCCGATGGCGGCAATCTCGTCGGAGCTGATGTCGGCTTTCGCCAGCACTTCGACCAGAGTAGAGCTTTGTGACGCCCAGATCTCCATTGGGTCGTGCTCTACCCAGCCTGGACGAGGATAAATTTGTTCAAATTCGCGCTGTGACACGCTGACGATGTTCGCGTCATGATCCATTACGACAGCGCGGGAGCTGGTGGTGCCCTGGTCGAGCGCAACGATATATTTTTTTTCGGTCATGGTTTGTGTCCCGTAGTCAGTTTACAGCGAAGCTTTTTGTTGTGTGGCGGAGGTCGTCTCTTTCTCCTCTTCCACACAGGTGTCGCACGGTAAGTGGCGACCAATTAATTTGCGATAGCCGAATGCGCCCAGCGCCGCCCCTACGATTGGCCCGAACAGCGGCACCAGGAAGTAAGGAATGTCTTTGCCGCCGGTGAAGGCAACGTCGCCCCAGCCCGCGAAGAACGCGAAGGTTTTCGGCCCCAGGTCACGCGCCGGGTTCATCGCAAAGCCTGTCAGAGGCCCCATAGATGCCCCGATGACGGCGATCAGCAGGCCAATCAGCAGAGGCGCCAGCGGGCCGCGCGGGATACCGTTCCCGTCATCGCCCAGCGCCATGATAACGCCCATCAGAATAGCGGTAATCACCATTTCAACTGCGAACGCCTGCACAAAATTGATATGCGGGTTCGGATAGGTGGAGAAGATGCCAGCCAGTTCCAGGCTGTCGACACTGCCGCGAACCATATGATGCGTTTGTTCGAAGTCGCTGAAAAGATTGTAATAAAGCCCGTAAACTAACGCCGCTGCGCAAAACGCGCCGGCAAATTGAGAAAGGATAAAGGGTACGACTTTGCGTCCGTCGAAGCACGCGAACAGCCACAGCGCGATGGTCACCGCCGGGTTAAGATGTGCACCGGAAACCCCTGCGGTCAGGTAGATGGCCATCGCCACGCCCAGACCCCAGATGATGCTGATTTCCCACTGACCGAAACTGGCACCCGCCACTTTCAGTGCTGCGACACAGCCCACTCCGAAGAATATCAACAACCCGGTACCCAGAAACTCGGCAATGCACTGGCCTTTTAAGGTTGATGTCTGACTCATAATCGGAATCCTGAAGAAATTGAATGTTTTTTGTTAGCATGACCGCCCGTGACAGCCATGGTGCCCTGTAGACACGGTGTTAATTTATCGTTAACGAGCAAAAACGAGAAATATCGAAATCAAAATGTGTGGTCTGTGTCAATAAAATGAGCGTTTTCGCGCCATAAAGCGCGTTTTTGCATCACGACAGGAATGAGAGCTGAATCATTTCATTAACTAAAGAGTTAACAATTTAGGGGTATATGCCGCGAACGCACCAGGATGACGCTGAAAAGTGTTGCAAAGCGCGATCTGCGCGGTCTGTCGCTGGACAGAGAGCGTCGCGCTCCATACAATCGACGCTATGTCGTGCGCGTTTACGTTAAAGCGTCGCCTTGCAATTCAGGAGAGGTAGCATCATGTCTTTAGAAGTGTTTGAGAAACTGGAATCGAAAGTACAGCAGGCGATCGACACCATCACCCTGCTGCAGATGGAAATTGAAGAGCTGAAAGAGAAGAATAACTCCCTGTCACAGGAAGTTCAGAATGCTCAGCACAGCCGCGAAGAACTGGAGCGTGAAAACCACCAGCTGCGCGAACAGCAGAATGGCTGGCAGGATCGTCTGCAGGCGCTTCTGGGACGTATGGAAGAAGTGTAATTCCGAATTCGTACAAAAGGCACGCTAAATGCGTGCCTTTTTTATTTCATCGAAATAGACTCGCTTGATACGACAACTCACACGGAACGCGAGATGACGAAACGAAGCGATATTATTGATAACACTGACAGATATATCACCCGGGAATCTCAGTACGGTCTCATTTATACGGAAAATTTAGGATGGATCGATTTGGGGCACGCCAATCCCGCTGGAGCCGAACGTTTATGGCAACAAATGACGATGCGGCGCGGTGGAGATAATGAATGGTTTGAAGTGACCTACCATCAGAGTATGTCGAAAAAATGGTGGGGGGCTCAGTCTACTACAGGTATATACCGACGCTTCTTAGTGAGAAGAGGGCTGAGTGACAGGGTATTAAAGGGGGTCGCGTTATCCATCTTTATGAGTACTTCACATCAGTTTGAGTCATTACAGGCCTTTTGGCCGTATGTCGTCATAACCGACAGCGGATACAGTGCAGAGGATTTAGCTTCCAATCTGTTCGGCTTTTGCCAGGCAGTGGATTACACGGATTACACTTCTTTTCTTCATATATGCCCCAAAGAGCAGGCATGGCGTATCTGGGATTATTATGGTCCAGTTGGACAGTTTAAGAATAAAAGCGTGCTCCCTTTACTTTTCCCTGACCCAGCCGATACAAGCTGTACACACCAACCCTACTCTGGGAGCCTGCCCGCTTTTATGTCATTGATCGAGCCAGTAGCCGATCCAAATATCATTCGTGAATTGCGCATATGAAGAAATATTTCCTTATTTTAACGTTCTCTGCGCTGGCGATACTTTATTGTCTTTTGATGACGTGTTCCTTCATGGATGAGGAATTCACGCAACGTGATTTTCTTCAATATTATTTATTAACACCTGAACCGCTCAGGCAGGCACCCAGGGTTGCATCGCACTGGTATTTCACCCGTCACGCCGATGAGGGAAGTGGCTTGCAGATCAGTACGCTTACGTTTACGGATATTGAAGGGGATAAAATCCAGTCGATAGCTGAAAAGCTCAACGCTTATATTGATAGCTATCCCGACCATCGTGTTCAGATGGGGATTGCTGTCGAGGAGCGGAAGGGAACGTATGAACTTCGTGTCACCCATTATGAATCGGGTGAGGATAAATAAAAAAAAGGCCATCCGTTTTGTCGATGGCCTTTATCGTTACTCAATATCCAGCGCATCCTCAGAAAGGATAATCCCGGTATTGTCGGCATAGAGATGGTCGCCGGAGAAGAAGGTCACGCCGCCGAAATTCACGCGGATGTCGCTTTCGCCGATGCCGTCACCTGCTGCACCCACCGGAATGGCTGCGATAGCCTGGATGCCGATATCCAGGTCTTCCAGATCGTCCACCTGGCGCACGGAGCCGTAGACCACAATCCCTTCCCACTCGTTTTGCGCGGCAAGACGGGCAAGGTCAGCGTCGATCAGGGCGCGGCGCACTGAGCCACCGCCATCGACCAGCAGAACGCGGCCACGGCCATTCTGTTCGAGCAGATCGTACAGCAACCCGTTATCCTCGAAACATTTCACCGTGATGATTTGTCCGCCAAACGACGACCGTCCACCAAAGTTGGAGAACAGCGGTTCAACGACGTTGACATCTTCCTGGTAGATGTCACAAAGCTCGGAGGTATCGTATTTCATAGGTTTAACGCTCAGTTGCTGCGAATGTGTTCAGTATATCGTGCGAAAGGCGTTGTTGGCAAAATCATCAATTGTTAATTGATATTTGTCAGTTAACGCAGCGTCTGGCTCAGGACAATCCCGATGACGAACAGCAGGTTAGTTAACAGCGCCCCTTTTACCGTGCGTTCGAGCATCGGCGGCATGGCGGACGGGCTAAGTTCGCGCATCACGAAGCGCGCCTGTTTCACCAGCAGCGGTGCGGCGAGTATAAACAGCCAGCCCCACAGGCTGTGCAGTGAAATCAGGTTAAACAGCGCCAGGCAAATCAGCGCCCCCATCAGCAGGCAGACGTGGTAGCGGCGTGCATTTACCGGGCCGAGGCGCACCGCGAGCGTGTTCTTACCGTTTACGCGGTCGCTGTCGATATCGCGCAGGTTGTTGATGTTGAGCACCGCCGTCGCCAGCAGGCCGCAGGCGGTCGCCGGCAGGAACAGGGCAGGGATCAGCGTATGCGTCTGTAAGTACCAGCTCCCCATCACGCTCAGCCAGCCGAAGAAGACCAGGACTGAAATATCACCCAGACCAATATAACCGTAGGGCCGCGTACCAACGGTATAGGTAATGGCCGCGATAATGGCGAGCAGGCCCAGCACCAGGAAGCCAATAAAATCGCTTGTGGTTTTAGACGCTACCGTCACCAGCGCCAGGCCGGACACGCAAATCAGCGCCACGGTGATAATCAGCGCCCGTTTCATCTGCGCCTGGGTGATCACCCCTTTTTGCATCCCACGCAGTGGCCCGATGCGGTCAGGCTTGTCGCTGCCCTTTACCGCGTCGCCATAGTCGTTGGCGAGGTTGGAGAGGATTTGCAGCAGACCGGCGGTAATCAACGCCAGCCCCGCCACCCACGGATCGAAATGCCCTTGCCACCAGGCAAGCGCAGTACCGACGACGATCGCGGCGAAGGCCAAAGGAAGGGTTTTAGGGCGTAAACTTTCGAGCCACGCCTGAGTACGGCTGATATCAGTCATAGTTATTTAGCCAATAAAAATGGGGGCATTAGCCCCCATCAACAGTGATGAAAATGCAATAACCGCGATTATAGGATAAAACGGCTCAGATCTTCATCTGCCACTAACGCATCCAGGTGTTTACCCACATATTCTGCGTTGATGGTAATGCTTTCGCCATTGAGGTCGCTCGCATCATAAGAGATGTCTTCCATCAGGCGTTCCAGTACGGTGTGCAGACGACGCGCGCCGATGTTCTCGGTCGTTTCGTTAACCTGCCATGCCGCCTGAGCGATGCGTTTAATGCCATCCTCGGTGAACTCGATGTTTACGCCTTCGGTTGCCATCAGCGCTTTGTACTGTACGGTCACAGAGGCGTTTGGCTCGGTCAGGATGCGCTCGAAATCTTCGGTGGTCAGCGCCTGCAGCTCAACGCGGATCGGCAGACGACCCTGCAGTTCCGGGATCAGGTCAGACGGTTTGGCCACCTGGAACGCACCAGAGGCGATAAACAGGATGTGGTCGGTTTTGACCATGCCGTGTTTAGTGGAGACGGTGCAGCCTTCAACCAGCGGCAGCAGGTCGCGCTGAACGCCTTCACGGGAAACGTCCGGGCCTGAGGATTCACCGCGCTTACAGATTTTGTCGATTTCATCGATAAACACAATGCCGTGCTGCTCAACCGCGTCGATAGCATCCTGCTTCAGCTCTTCCGGGTTCACCAGCTTCGCCGCTTCTTCTTCGATCAGCAGCTTCATCGCGTCTTTGATTTTCAGCTTACGCGCTTTCTGCTTCTGGCCACCCAGGTTCTGGAACATGGACTGCAGCTGGCTGGTCATCTCTTCCATGCCAGGAGGGGCCATGATTTCAACGCCCATTGGCGCAGCGGCGAGATCGATTTCAATCTCTTTGTCGTCCAGCTCGCCTTCGCGCAGCTTCTTCCGGAACGCCTGACGCGCCGCAGACGGCTCAGCCTGCTGTTCCGCCTGGCCCCAGTTGTTTTTGGCCGGTGGGATCAGCACGTCGAGAATACGTTCTTCGGCCATCTCTTCGGCGCGATAGCGGTTCTTCTCGATAGCCTGAACGCGCACCATCTTGATCGCCGAATCGGTCAGATCGCGGATGATGGAGTCCACTTCTTTACCCACATAGCCCACTTCGGTGAACTTGGTGGCTTCAACTTTGATGAACGGCGCGTTAGCCAGTTTCGCCAGACGACGAGCGATTTCGGTTTTACCGACGCCGGTCGGGCCGATCATCAGAATGTTTTTTGGGGTCACTTCATGGCGCAGCTCTTCATCAAGCTGCATGCGACGCCAGCGGTTACGCAGGGCAATCGCCACGGAACGCTTGGCATTGTCCTGGCCGATAATGTGTTTGTTCAGTTCGCTGACAATTTCGCGTGGGGTCATTTCAGACATGGGAGATCCTTACGCTTTAGAGGTCAATTCTTCGATGGTGTGATTGTGGTTGGTATAGATGCAGATATCACCTGCAATATCCAACGCTTTCACCGCGATATCGCGCGCGTTCATGTCGGTATTTTCCAACAGCGCGCGGGCAGCTGCCTGAGCGTATGGGCCGCCAGAGCCGATGGCAATCAGGTCGTTTTCTGGCTGGATCACGTCACCGTTACCGGTGATGATCAGCGAGGCGTTTTCGTCGGCCACGGCCAGCAGCGCTTCGAGCTTGCGCAGCATGCGGTCGGTACGCCAGTCTTTCGCCAGCTCAACGGCGGCTTTCACCAGATGACCCTGGTGCATTTCCAGTTTGCGTTCAAACAGTTCAAACAGCGTGAAGGCATCGGCAGTGCCGCCTGCAAAACCGGCGATCACTTTGTCGTTATAGAGACGACGCACTTTCTTCACGTTGCCTTTCATGACGGTATTACCCAGCGTGGCCTGGCCGTCCCCGGCAATTACCACCTGGCCGTTACGGCGTACACTTACTATTGTTGTCACGAGCAGACCCCCTGGTTACAGAATCGGGAAACAGAAGCCCTGAGCCTGTGCTCAGGGCTGAATAGAATGATAGATGGGGGGGATTTTGGGGGTTTCAACCCCCGGAAGCGAGTCGAATGCAGTTTGTGTGGCCCGCGACCTTCAGACGGGAAATGGTGCCATCGGCATTTTCTTTGCCTTTCACCGGACCAATCACCACGCGATTCCAGCCGTTATTGGTGGTAATGCGTGAATCAAACCCTTCGAACGCCAGCTGAGCACGGACGGTTTCCGCCTGCTCTGCGCCTTTAAACGAACCACACTGCACCATCCAGCGACGTTCATCTTTTTTCTCAGCCGTTTGCTTCGGCGCCTCGGTCTCTTTGGTGACCGGTGCGGCCTGCTGCGTTTTCGGCTGCTGCGCGGTGGTATGCGCCGGCGTTTGCAGCAGATCCTGATACGGCTGGGCGGCTTGCTTTTGCGGCTGCGCTTTTGGCTGCTGGGCAGGCTGCGTTTGTACCGTGCGCGTTTGCTGCTGCGGCTGCTGATAAGGCTGTTCCGTCACCCGCGGCTGCGAGCGAGGCTGCTGTACCGGCTGGGTTTGCGCCCACTGCTGCTGCTGTTGCTGCTGTTGGATCTGAGCCTGGCGCTGACGCTGCAACTGCAACGTTTGCTGACGCTGAGCGGGCGTTTGTTCATTCCACGGGACTTCGTTCAGCTGCGTTGGCTGCTGGCGCATATCGGCCTGCATCTGGGCCAAGAGCTGACGCTGTTCATCCGTGAGCTGATCGGCGTTCTTCACTTCGCCACCGGCGGACGGTTCGGTAGGCGCACGCACGCCCGGCTGGCGGCTTTCCAGCTCTTTAATGTAACGCCAGCGTTCTTCAGGTTTTGGCGGTAAGCCATTGCCAACCACTTTGTTGCCCTGAAGCGCCTCGGACTCTTCTTTCTTATGGTGCGTGATAAAGTACAGGCCACCAATAAAGGCGACCAGTACAGCCGCAGCAATAGCGACCATCGCTGGCGAGACAGCAGGCAGGCTACGTTGCTTGTTCCTTGAGCCACTCTTTTTGCGTCGCGAAGGTGCCGGCTGGCCGCGACGTACATAATCTCGTTGTGCCACTATCGTTTCGCTGTATTTATTCGTTCGTCAGCCCGCCATGTTACTTAAGCGGCGGGGCTTTGACCAGACAGTGAGTCTTAAAGAGGTTTACTTTAAGTCAATGCCTGGGTAGAGCCGCGCACAATTAGCTCGCAGTCGAGCAGTCGCGAGCCGCTGCTAACTGTTTGACCATGCAGCTGATCCAGCAAAAGCAGCATCGCTTCACGGCCAATCTGGTAGCGGGGTTGTGCAACGGTTGAGAGCGGTGGATCGCAAAATTCCGAAAGCGAAATGTTATCGAAGCCGATAATCGACAAGTCTTTCGGCACGCGCAGCCCACGGCGTTTGGCATAAGACAAGGCCCCCAGCGCCATGACGTCGCTGTGACAGAACACAGCGGTAGGTGGCTCCGGCAGCGCCAGCAGTTTCTCCAGCGCCTGCCCGCCCGCTTCATAGGTGAAATCCCCACGAGCAATATAGTGCGGGTCGACGACGGCACCGGCGCGACGCAGCGCCTGAACATAACCCTGCAGGCGATAATGGCACAGCGGCATCTCTTCCGGGCCAGCGATACAACCGATGCGCTTATGCCCCAGCTCCTGAAGATAGTTCACGGCATTAAAGGCGGCGGTGAGGTTGTCGATATGCACGGTCGGCAGTTCAAGTTCCGGCGCAAACTCGTTAGCCATCACCATCGGCGGTAAATTGCGTTGTTCTTCGATGCTGGCGTCAAACGGCAGGCGCGAGCCAAGCAGCAGCATGCCGTCGATCTGCTTGGTGATAATAAGGTCGATGAAGGTCTTTTCCTGCTGGTTCTGATGGGCGCAGTCGCCAATCAGAACGAGGTAGCCTTGTTCCGCCGCCGTGACTTCAATACCGCGGATAATCTCGCTGAAGAAGGGATCGCAGATGTCCGGGACAATCACAAGGATAGTGCGCGATTCGTTACGCTTCACGTTACGGCCCATCGCCTGCGGGAAATACCCGACTTCCAGGGCCGCTTGCTCCACCCGATGGCGGGTCGCCTGGGAGACTTTATCCGGGTTCATTAATGCGCGGGACACGGTTGCCGTAGAAACTTGCGCTTTCTCGGCAACGTCTTTCATGGTCGCCGAGGCAACCTCTTTCCTGGACTTCAACGTCTTCTCCTCGCATGAACACCGAACTTCTCACCTTGCCATTTTTACAGATTGTTAATGGAATCGGTTACAGAATTTTCATGAAAAGTGTGAGGAATGTTGGATTTTTTCGATCCGTATTCAGCCTTCTATCGGATCGACGTCAAGAACCCACTTCACTTTACGCGCGTCCGGCAGCGTGTTGATCAGCGCCAGCGTAGCGCTCACGATGTGCTGTAAGCGGATGCGGGAGGGATGTTGCAGCAAAATCTGCCAGCGGAATCGCCCGCCACGCTTGGCGGCCAGCGCCGGAACAGGCCCTAAAATCCACAGCTGATTATCCACCAGAGGGCTGGCCTGCAGGAGATTTCGCAGCTGCTGGAGGAAAAGCGGCGCCTGCTGGTTGTTATGATCTTCTGCACGGATGATGACGTGGCTGGTCCACGGCGGAAGCTGCATTGTCTGGCGCTCAGCCAGCGCCTGCTCGGCAAAGGCATCGTAGCCTTTATGCAGCAGGATTTGCAGCAGCGGATGTTCAGGATGGTGCGTTTGCAGCACCACTTCCCCCTGTTTCCCGGCACGTCCGGCACGCCCGGCAACCTGGGTATAGAGCTGGGCGAAACGTTCCGCGGATCGGAAATCCGCGGAGAAGAGCGCGCCATCGACATCCAGCAGGGCGACCAGCGTAACGTCCGGGAAGTGGTGTCCTTTAGCCAGCATCTGGGTGCCAATCAGGATACGCGCACCGCCGCGATGCACTTCCGCCAGCTGTTGTTCCAGCGCCCCTTTCCGGCTGGTGGTGTCCCGGTCAATGCGTGAGATAGGCACGTCAGGGAAGAAGGGGGCGAGCGTCTGTTCCAGCTGTTCCGTACCCAGCCCGACCGGCACGATATGCGTGGAGCCGCACGACGGGCACTGTCGCGGCACCGGGCGCTGGCTGTCGCAGTGGTGGCAGCGCAAATGACGCTGGGCCTGGTGGAAGGTGTAGTAATGGTCGCAGCGCGGACACTCGGCAATCCAGCCGCAGTCGTGACACAGCAGCGCAGGGGCAAATCCGCGGCGGTTAAGGAACAGGATCACCTGGTTGCCCGCCTGCAGATGCTGGCGCATGCGGGTGATGAGCGCCGGGGCGAGCCCCGCCTGCACCTGCTGACCTTTCAAATCCAGCACGTGCTGGATGGCCGGGCGAGCATTGCCCGCGCGGCGCGTCAGGCGCAGCATGTGGTATTTGCGCTGGCGTACGTTATGCAGCGTTTCGAGCGCAGGCGTGGCGGAACCCAGAATAATAGGGATCTGCTCGCTATGGGCGCGATAGACCGCTAAGTCACGGGCGTGGTAGCGCCAGCCTTCCTGCTGTTTATAGGAACTGTCGTGCTCTTCGTCGATCACGATAACGCCGAGATTTTTAAACGGCGTAAATAAAGAAGAACGCGTACCGATGACAATCGCCGCCTCGCCATTTTTGGCTTTCAGCCAGGCGCTGAGGCGTTCACTGTCGTTCAGACCGGAGTGAAGCACCTCAACCGGCGCATTAAAGCGCTCGCGAAAACGGGCGATGGTTTGCGGCGTGAGGCCGATTTCCGGCACCATCACCAGCGCCTGTTTGCCCTGCGCGAGCACGTTTTCCAGTACGCTCAGGTAGACTTCGGTCTTGCCGGAACCGGTGACGCCCGCCAGCAGCCAGGCGGAGAAATGATCCGATGCACTGTGGATTGCACCCACCGCAGTCGCCTGTTCGGTGTTGAGGCGCAGGCGATCGCCCGAAACGGAAAAGCTCTCCCGCCAGTCTTGTTGCGCGGGCGCTTCGCTGCCAAGTTCGCTCAGTCCTTTCTTGCGCAGTGCCTGCAGCGCGGTTTCGCTGACCTCAAGTTCATTCACCTGATGCCGCCAGATTTTCCCCTGGCGCAGCGCCGCCAGCGCCTGCTGCTGTTTCTGCGAGCGCTTCAGACTGTTGATATCTACGGCCTGGCCCTGTTCGGTGGCAAACCAGTACCACATCGGCGCGTGGCAGGCGTTTTTCCCCTGACGCAGCAGTATGGGCAGCGCATGAAACAGGACATCGCCAATCGGGTGATGGTAGTAATCCGCCGCCCACAGCAGCAGTCGCCAGGTGCTGGTGGAGTAAACCGGTTCGTTGTCCAGCACCGCTATGACTGATTTCAGCTCATTCAGCGGCAGCTCGCTTTTTTCACTGACGGAAACCACAATGCCTGTGCGCTGCTGTTTGCCAAACGGCACGGTCACGCGACAGCCCGCTGTGGCGCTCATGCTGTCGGGCAGCAGATAGTCAAAGGTGCGGGGAAGCGGAACGGGCAGGGCTACGTGAGCAACGGGCATCGAATCTTCCTGACTTGAAAAGTGGCGCGTTAGTATACACATTAGAGAAAGCGGCGTGCGGATCAGTTTGCATACGCTGGTTAAATTCTGTATGATTCGCCGCCTTTGGTGTACTTTACGCCAAAGAACTTACATTCAACATCGCGTGGTGTCTGGCGTTAGGGCTGGAAGAGCGACGCGGCCTTAACTGAGGTTCTCCCATGAAAAAAGATATTCACCCGAAATACGAAATGATTACTGCAAACTGTTCTTGCGGTAACTCTATCCAGATCCGCTCTACCGTGGGCCACGATCTGAACCTGGACGTGTGCGGCAAATGCCACCCGTTCTACACTGGTAAGCAGCGTGATGTTGCAACCGGTGGCCGTGTTGACCGCTTCAACAAGCGTTTCAGCATCCCGGGCGCTAAGTAAGTTTCCCGAAAAAAAGGCACCGCAAGGTGCCTTTTTTGTATCCGCTAATCAGTATTCCCACGTATCCGGGTCGATACCCAGTTCACGCATGATCACCTTCGCCTCTTCCGGAATTTCATCACTACGCTCTTTGCGCAGATCGTCGTCGTTTGGCAACGGTTGGCCGGTAAACGCGTGCAGGAATGCTTCGCACAGCAGCTCGCTGTTCGTCGCGTGACGCAGGTTGTTCACCTGACGACGCGTACGTTCATCGGTGAGGATCTTCAACACTTTCAGAGGAATGGAAACCGTAATTTTCTTTACTTGCTCACTCTTCTTACCGTGCTCAGCGTATGGGCTGATATATTCGCCGCTCCATTCAGCCATGAGATACCTTTAATCCTCTCAGTCATTAATCTAAAGGTGCAAAACCGTAACTGACGGTTCTGAACCGGAATCTTGTGTAGTTTACCGTAGAGACGATACCGTGGCACGGATATTGCCGCTGCAGCGTGCACTAAAGCATATAATTTTAACGGCTATTTGCGCATTGCTCAATCTATACGCAAAGAAGTTTAGATGTCCAGATGTATTGACGTCCATACTTTCAATGTTTACTCTGGTGCCTGACTTTTCACCTAATTAGCCAGGAAGCCTTCACCATGACGCGTAAACAGGCCACCATCGCAGTGCGTAGCGGATTGAATGATGACGAGCAGTACGGCTGTGTTGTCCCGCCTATTCACCTCTCCAGTACGTATAATTTCACCGGATTTAATGAACCCCGCGCGCATGACTACTCGCGTCGCGGCAACCCGACGCGTGATGTTACCCAGCGTGCGCTGGCGGAGCTGGAAGGTGGCGCAGGGGCGGTACTGACCAATACCGGCATGTCGGCGATCCACCTGGTGACCACCGTCTTCCTGAAACCTGGCGACCTTCTGGTTGCGCCGCACGACTGCTACGGCGGCAGCTATCGTCTGTTTGACAGCCTGGCAAAACGCGGCTGCTACCGCGTGCTGTTTGTCGATCAAAACGACGAACAGGCGCTAAAACAGGCGCTTGCAGAGCAGCCGAAGCTGGTGCTGGTGGAAAGTCCAAGCAATCCATTGCTGCGCGTTGTCGATATTGCGAAAATTTGTCAGCTCGCAAGGGATGCGGGAGCGATAAGTGTAGTGGATAATACGTTCCTCAGTCCGGCCCTTCAGAACCCGCTGGCACTGGGTGCAGATCTGGTATTGCATTCATGCACTAAATATCTGAACGGCCATTCTGACGTGGTGGCGGGCGTGGTGATTGCAAAAGATCCCGACGTTGTCACTGAACTGGCATGGTGGGCCAATAATATTGGCGTCACCGCGGGTGCCTTCGACAGCTACCTGCTGTTACGCGGCATTCGCACGCTGTCCCCACGCATGGAGGTGGCGCAGCGTAACGCCCAGGCGATCGTGGATTTCCTGCAAACACAGCCGCTGGTGAAGAAACTGTATCACCCGTCGCTGCCGGAAAATCAGGGCCACGAGATTGCCGCGCGCCAGCAGAAAGGGTTTGGCGCGATGTTAAGTTTTGAACTGGACGGCGACGAGCAAACGCTGCGTCGCTTCCTGAGCGGGCTGTCATTGTTTACGCTGGCGGAATCCTTAGGTGGGGTTGAAAGCTTGATCTCCCACGCCGCGACCATGACGCACGCAGGTATGGCACCGGAAGCCCGTGCCGCCGCCGGTATTTCTGAGACGCTGCTGCGTATCTCAACCGGTATTGAAGATTCTGAAGATTTAATTGCCGATCTGGAAAATGGCTTCCGGGTCGCAGCCAAGGGGTAATCATGAGTGTGATAGCGCAGGCAGGGGCGAAGGGTCGTCAACTGCACAAGTTTGGTGGTAGTAGTCTTGCTGATGTGAAGTGTTACCTGCGTGTCGCAGGGATCATGACCGAGTATTCACAGCCGGGCGACATGATGGTTGTCTCCGCGGCGGGCAGCACCACCAACCAGCTGATTAGCTGGCTTAAGCTGAGCCAGACCGATCGCCTTTCTGCGCATCAGGTTCAACAGTCTTTACGCCGCTATCAGAGCGAGCTGATTGCCGGTTTGCTGCCAGCGGACGTGGCGGACGGGCTGATTAGCGCGTTCACGCACGACCTTGAACGTCTGGCCGCCCTGCTCGACAGCGGCATTACCGATGCAGTGTATGCCGAAGTGGTGGGGCACGGTGAAGTGTGGTCCGCCCGCCTGATGGCCGCCGTGCTGCAACACCTTGGCGTGGACGCGGCCTGGCTTGATGCGCGTGATTTCCTGCGTGCCGAGCGTGCCGCGCAGCCGCAGGTAGACGAAGGGTTATCTTATCCGCTGCTGCAACAGCTGCTGGTGCAGCATCCGGGCAAACGTATTGTGGTGACAGGCTTTATCAGCCGCAGCAGCGCGGGCGAAACCGTGCTGCTGGGGCGTAACGGCTCTGACTATTCAGCGACGCAAATCGGCGCGCTGGCGGGCGTATCCCGCGTCACCATCTGGAGCGACGTGGCCGGTGTTTACAGCGCCGACCCGCGTAAGGTGAAAGATGCCTGCCTGCTGCCGCTGCTGCGTCTGGACGAGGCCAGCGAACTGGCACGCCTGGCAGCGCCGGTTCTGCACGCCCGTACGCTGCAGCCGGTGTCCGGCAGCGATATCGACCTGCAGCTGCGCTGTAGCTATACCCCTGAACAAGGCTCTACGCGCATTGAACGCGTGCTGGCCTCAGGTACCGGGGCGCGTATTGTCACCAGCCATGACGACATCTGCCTGATTGAGTTCCAGGTGCCTGCGGGCCAGGATTTCAAACTGGCGCAAAAGGACATCGATCTGATCCTCAAGCGTGCGCAGGTTCGTCCGCTGGCCGTGGGCGTGCATAACGACCGCCAGCTGCTGCAGTTCTGCTACACCGCTGAAGTGGCGGATAGCGCGCTGAAAATTCTGGATGAAGCGGGCCTGCCGGGCGAGCTTCGTCTGCGTCAGGGGCTGGCGCTGGTGGCGATGGTCGGGGCGGGCGTCACCCGTAACCCGCTGCATTGCCACCGTTTCTGGCAGCAACTTAAGGGCCAGCCGGTGGAATTTACCTGGCAGTCGGAAGAGGGCATCAGCCTGGTGGCCGTGCTGCGTAAAGGGCCGACCGAAAGCCTGATCCAGGGGCTGCATACCTCGCTGTTCCGTGCGGAAAAACGCATTGGCCTGGTGCTGTTCGGGAAAGGCAATATTGGTTCACGCTGGCTGGAGCTGTTCGCGCGCGAGCAGGTCACGCTCTCGGCGCGTACCGGATTCGAATTTATTCTCGCAGGCGTGGTGGACAGTCGCCGCAGCCTGCTGAACTACGACGGGCTGGACGCCAGCCGTGCGCTGGCTTTCTTTAACGATGAAGCGGTCGAACAGGACGAAGAGTCGCTGTTCTTGTGGATGCGCGCGCACCCGTATGACGACCTGGTAGTGCTGGACGTGACCGCCAGCGAACAGCTTGCCGATCAGTATCTGGATTTCGCCAGCCACGGGTTCCACGTCATCAGCGCCAACAAACTGGCTGGGGCGAGCAGCACCGATAAGTATCGCCAGATCCACGATGCGTTCGAGAAAACGGGTCGCCACTGGCTGTATAACGCCACGGTCGGCGCGGGTCTGCCGGTCAACCACACCGTGCGTGATCTGATTGACAGCGGCGACAGTATCCTGGCGATCAGCGGCATCTTCTCCGGCACGCTCTCGTGGCTGTTCCTGCAGTTTGACGGCACCGTGCCGTTCACCGACCTGGTGGATCAGGCGTGGCAGCAGGGGTTAACCGAGCCTGACCCGCGCGTTGACCTCGCCGGAAAAGACGTGATGCGTAAGCTGGTTATTCTGGCGCGCGAGGCGGGCTATGACATCGAGCCGGATGCGGTCCGCGTCGAGTCGCTGGTGCCTTCTGGCTGTGAGGAAGGGTCGGTCGATCACTTCTTCGAAAATGGCGACGAGCTGAACGAGCAGATGGTGCAACGTCTGGAAGCGGCAAACGAGATGGGGCTAGTGCTGCGCTACGTGGCACGCTTCGAGGCGAACGGCAAAGCGCGCGTGGGTGTGGAGGCGGTTCGTCCTGAACACCCGCTGGCGGCGCTGCTGCCGTGCGATAACGTCTTCGCCATCGAAAGCCGCTGGTACCGCGATAACCCGCTGGTGATCCGTGGACCGGGCGCAGGGCGTGATGTGACCGCCGGGGCGATCCAGTCGGACATCAACCGTCTGGCTAAACTGCTGTAGTTTCAAAGATACCCCTCACCCTAACCCTCTCCCCACAGGGGAGAGGGGACGGCTCGGTGCTGTTTTCCCCCTCGCCGGGGTTAGGGGACGCCCAAACCCCATCATGAACTCCCCTCAACTCCCCCTGAGCATTCCTCACCGTTAATGTTGATTATTTCTGTTGACGCCACTCCGCTTTTCCGTCATTTTTACATCTGGACGTCTAAACGTATAGAAGTTCACAACACAACACATAACGACACGCGATTGATGAGGTAAGGTATGAGCTTTTTTCACGCCAACCAGCGGGAAGCCCTGAATCAGAGCCTGGCCGAAGTAAATGGCCAGATTAACGTCTCTTTTGAATTTTTCCCGCCGCGCACCAGTGAAATGGAGCAAACCCTCTGGAGCTCTATCGATCGCCTGAGCAGCCTGAAGCCGAAGTTTGTCTCCGTCACCTATGGCGCAAATTCCGGTGAGCGTGACCGTACACACAGCATTATTAAAGGCATTAAAGATCGTACCGGTCTGGAAGCTGCGCCGCACCTGACCTGCATCGACGCTACGCCTGACGAACTGCGGACAATTGCCCAGGATTACTGGAACAACGGCATTCGCCATATCGTTGCGCTGCGCGGGGATTTGCCGCCGGGGAGCGGTAAGCCGGACATGTACGCTACTGACCTGGTCGCGCTGCTGAAAGACGTGGCGGATTTTGATATTTCCGTTGCCGCCTACCCGGAAGTTCATCCGGAGGCGAAAAGCGCCCAGGCGGATCTGCTTAACCTGAGGCGCAAAGTCGAGGCCGGTGCTAACCGCGCCATCACGCAATTTTTCTTCGACGTGGAAAGCTATCTGCGCTTTCGCGACCGCTGCGTCTCTGCGGGTATCGACGTTGAAATTATTCCAGGCATCCTGCCGGTATCCAACTTCAAACAGGCGAAGAAATTTGCCGACATGACCAACGTGCGCATCCCGCTGTGGATGTCAAAAATGTACGAAGGGCTGGACGATGACCCGGAAACCCGCAAGCTGGTGGGGGCCAATATCGCGATGGACATGGTGAAGATTTTAAGCCGCGAAGGGGTGAAAGATTTCCACTTCTATACGCTGAACCGCGCGGAGATGAGCTATGCGATATGTCACACCCTTGGCGTCAGACCCGGTTTGTAACAAATAAAAGCCCTCTTCGGAGGGTTTTTTGATTTCTAAGGGTTTTATTTCTCTGTTGTTTCGACGATGCTGGTTTTGACGCTCTATAGTCACATATTTTCTACTGGAAATTAAACGGAATTAACTATCGAATCTGTGGATTATCCCAACTATACCTTATCGATTAAGGCGTATATCGTAACGGTAACACAGCAAAGGGAGTACAACGATGAGCACGTCAGACGAGACCAATAAAATGGCTTCGATCGGCAAATGCCCGTTCCATCAGGGTGGCGTCGATCATAGCGCGGGGGCGGGTACCAGCAGTAAAGAGTGGTGGCCTAAACAACTCCGCATTGACCTTCTTAATCAGCATTCCAGCCGTTCTAACCCTTTGGGTGAAGACTTCGACTACCGCAAAGAATTCAGCAAGCTTGACTACTCCGCCCTGAAAGGCGATCTCAAAGCCCTATTGACCGACTCACAACCGTGGTGGCCTGCCGACTGGGGCAGCTATGCGGGCCTGTTTATTCGTATGGCCTGGCACGGTGCGGGCACTTACCGTTCCGTTGACGGACGCGGAGGGGCAGGGCGCGGGCAACAGCGCTTTGCGCCGCTGAACTCCTGGCCTGATAACGTGAGCCTGGATAAAGCCCGTCGTTTACTGTGGCCTGTTAAGCAAAAATACGGACAAAAAATCTCCTGGGCTGACCTGTTTATCCTCGCGGGTAACGTGGCGCTGGAAAACTCCGGCTTCCGCACCTTCGGGTTTGGTGCAGGTCGTGAAGACGTCTGGGAACCGGATTTAGACGTCAACTGGGGCGATGAAACGACCTGGCTGAAACACCGCGATCCGGAAGCGCTGGCAAAACGTCCGCTGGCCGCCACCGAAATGGGCCTGATTTACGTGAACCCGGAAGGGCCAAATGCCAGCGGCGATCCGCTGTCTGCCGCCGCTGCCATCCGCGCGACGTTCGGTAACATGGGCATGAACGACGAAGAGACCGTCGCACTGATTGCCGGTGGTCACACCCTGGGTAAAACCCACGGCGCGGGCGAAGCCACGCACGTCGGGACCGATCCGGAAGCCTCTCCGATTGAAGCGCAGGGCCTGGGCTGGACCAGCACGCACGGTACCGGGATTGGCGCAGACGCTATTACCTCCGGTCTGGAAGTTATCTGGTCACAAACACCGACCCAGTGGAGCAACTACTTCTTCGAGAACCTGTTTAAATACGAATGGGTGCAGACCCGCAGCCCGGCTGGCGCTATTCAGTTTGAAGCCGTGGATGCACCGGACATCATGCCGGACCCATTCGACCCGTCGAAAAAACGTAAGCCAACCATGCTGGTCACCGACCTGACGCTGCGTTTCGACCCGGAATTCGAAAAAATTTCGCGTCGCTTCCTGAACGATCCACAGGCTTTCAACGAAGCCTTCGCCCGTGCGTGGTTCAAACTGACCCACCGCGATATGGGACCAAAATCGCGTTACATTGGTCCGGAAGTGCCGAAAGAAGATCTGATCTGGCAAGATCCGCTGCCGCAGCCGGTGTTCAATCCTACCCCGGAAGACATTGAAAGCCTGAAGGCGGAAATCGTGGCCTCTGGCTTGTCCGTGAGCGAACTGGTCTCTGTGGCCTGGGCGTCTGCATCGACCTTCCGCGGTGGCGATAAGCGTGGCGGTGCCAACGGCGCACGTCTGGCGCTGGCTCCTCAGCGCGACTGGGATGTTAACGCCGCTGCCGTGCGTGCGTTACCGGCGCTGGAAGCCATTCAGCGTACCACCAACAAGGCGTCGCTGGCGGATATCATCGTGCTGGCGGGCGTGGTCGGCGTTGAGCAGGCGGCGAAAGCCGCAGGTGTCTATGTCACCGTGCCGTTTACGCCGGGCCGTGTGGATGCGCGTCAGGACCAGACGGATATCGAGATGTTTAACCTGCTCGAGCCGATTGCCGATGGCTTCCGTAACTACCGTGCGCAGGTGGATGTGTCCACAACCGAGTCATTGCTGATTGATAAAGCCCAGCAGCTGACGTTGACCGCACCGGAACTGACCGTACTGATCGGCGGCCTGCGCGTGCTGGGGGCGAACTTTGATGGCAGCAAGAACGGCGTGTTCACCAACCGCGAAGGCGTGCTGAGCAATGACTTCTTCGTCAATCTGCTGGATATGAATACCCAGTGGAAGGCGACCGACGAGTCGAACGAGCTGTTTGCCGGGAGCGATCGTGCCAGCGGTGAAGTGAAGTACACCGCGACGCGCGCTGACCTGGTGTTCGGTTCGAACGCCGTGCTTCGTGCGCTGGCCGAGGTTTACGCCAGCAACGATGCCAGCGAGAAGTTTGTCCGCGACTTCGTGGCAGCCTGGGCACGAGTGATGGATTTGGACCGTTTTGACGTGAAGTAACCCGTACATCGGTTAAAAAAATCCCCGCTTCGGCGGGGATTTTTGTCATTGTGTGAAAGCAACGTGCGAAAGCCGTCCGTGTTAGAACCGCGATTAACCCGTGTTACGCATACCTGCCGCAACGCCTGCAATCGTCACCATCAGCGCCTGCTCGACGCGAGGGTCCGGCTCTTTACCTTCCTCTTCGGCGAGACGGGAACGGTGCAGCAGTTCGGCCTGCAGTACGTTCAGCGGGTCGGTGTAGACATTACGCAGCTGGATAGACTCGGCAATCCACGGCAGATCTTCCATCAGGTGCGAATCGTTAGCGATATCCAGAACCACTTTGATGTCGCCTTCCAGCAGCTCACGCAGCTCTTTCCCCAGCGCCCAAAGTTCTGGTTTCACCAGGCGCTGATCGTAGTATTCCGCCAGCCACAGGTCGGCTTTCGAGAAGACCATCTCCAGCATGCCCAGACGGGTTGAGAAGAACGGCCAGTCGCGGCACATGCTTTCCAGCTCGCTCTGCTTACCGTCTTCCACCACTTTCTGCAGCGCCGCACCGGCGCCCAGCCAGGCTGGCAGCATCAGGCGGTTTTGCGTCCAGGCGAAGATCCACGGAATGGCACGCAGCGACTCGACGCCACCGGTCGGGCGACGTTTGGCCGGACGCGATCCCAGCGGCAGCTTGCCCAGCTCCTGCTCAGGCGTGGCGGAACGGAAGTAAGGCACGAAATCTTTGTTTTCACGCACGTAGCCGCGGTACAGATCGCAGGAGGTATCCGACAGCTCGTCCATGATGTGGCACCAGGAGGCTTTCGGCTCCGGCGGTGGCAGCAGGTTCGCTTCCAGAATCGCGCTGGTGTAGAGCGACAGGCTGCTGATGGTCACTTCCGGCAGGCCGTATTTGAAGCGGATCATCTCGCCCTGTTCGGTCACGCGCAGGCCGCCTTTCAGGCTGCCCGGCGGCTGGGAGAGCAGCGCCGCGTGCGCAGGGGCGCCGCCACGTCCGATTGAACCACCGCGACCGTGGAACAGCGTCAGCTCAATGCCCGCTTTCTCGCAGGTTTTGATCAGCGCGTCCTGTGCCTGGTACTGTGCCCAGGACGCCGCCATCACGCCCGCGTCTTTTGCGGAGTCGGAATAGCCAATCATCACCATCTGTTTGCCCTGGATGAAGCCGCGATACCAGTCGATGTTCAGCAGCTGGGTCATCACGTCGTTGGCGTTGTTCAGGTCATCGAGGGTTTCAAACAGCGGTGCAACCGGCAGGGCATAGTCGATACCGGCCTCTTTAAGCAGCAGGTGAACACCCAGCACGTCGGACGGGGTTTTTGCCATTGAGATCACGTAGGCGGCCACCGATCCTTTCGGCGCATCGACGATCGCTTTACAGGTATTGAGCACCTCGCGGGTGTCGTTGCTTGGCTCCCAGCTGCGCGGCAGCAGCGGGCGCTTGGAGTTCAGTTCGCGGATCAGGAACGCCTGTTTGTCGGCTTCTGACCAGCTTTCATAGTCGCCGATGCCGAGATAGCGGGTCAGTTCGCCCAGCGCTTCGGTATGGCGGGTGCTTTCCTGACGCACGTCGATACGCACCAGCGGCACGCCGAAGCACTTTACGCGCCTGAGGGTGTCGAGCAGTTCGCCGTTGGCGATGATGCCCATGCCACAGGCCTGCAGCGACTGGTAACAGGCGTACAGCGGCTCCCAGAGCTGCTCGTTCTGGCTGAGCAGACCTTCCGGTTTAGGCAGGCGCTGGCCCTTGAGACGCGCTTCCAGCCAGGCCTGAGTGGCCATCAGCTGACCGCGCAGTTTTTTCATCAGATAACGATACGGTTCACTGGCGCCTTCTTCGCCAGCCAGCGCGCGCAGCTCCGGCGTGGCTTCCACCATCGACAGCTCGGAGATGAGTACCTGAATATCCTTCAGGAACAGATCCGTGGCTTTCCAGCGGCTCAGCAGCAGCACGTGGCGGGTAATTTCCGCCGTGACGTTCGGGTTGCCGTCGCGGTCACCACCCATCCAGGAGGTGAAGCGCACCGGGACAAAGTCGACCGGCAGGCGGTAGCCAAGGTTCTCTTCAAGCTGTTCGTTCAGCTCGCGCAGGTAGTTCGGTACCCCTTCCCACAGGCTGTTTTCCACCACCGCAAAGCCCCATTTGGCTTCGTCGACCGGGCTTGGGCGGTGCTTACGAATTTCATCGGTGTGCCAGGACTGGGCAATCAGCTGGCGCAGGCGGCGCATCAGCTGGTTACGCTCGTAATCGGCAATGTCTTTGTTATCCAGCTGCTTAAGGCAGCTGTTCACTTCCACCATTTTGTGGATCAGCGTACGACGGGTGATTTCCGTAGGGTGAGCGGTCAGTACCAGCTCAAGCGAAAGGGACTCCACCGCTTTTTTAATGATGTCTTCGTTGAGATCGGGCTGGTCTTTCAGTTTACGAAGCGTGCGGGCAATGACTTCCGGGTTGCTGGCCGCTTCGCCGTTGGGCGAAATGCTGTGATATTGCTCGGCGGTGTTGGCCAGATTCAGGAACTGGCTGAACGCGCGTGCAACAGGCAGCAGCTCATCGTTGGAGAGATTCTGCAAGGTCGTGAGCAGCTCCTGACGGTGAGCCTCGTTACCTGCACGGGAAGATTTGGACAGCTTGCGGATGGTTTCAACGCGGTCGAGAATGTTCTCACCTAACGCGTCTTTGATGGTATCTCCCAGCACTTTGCCGAGCATACTGACATTACTACGCAACGCGGAATATTGTTCGTTCATAAAAACCCAGTCACCCCATCATTTTTGTTTATGCCCAGTCGAAAATCGGGTGGACATTATTTTGTCATCTCCTCTTATAAAGCCACGTAAAACCCCCGTCGTCAATTGCTGCGAAAACGGTTCAGCAAACGAATAAATGCGGGTAATTTACGAAATTTAATTCGCTTCGCGTCAGATAAGAGATGCTTATGAGAATGTGATAGAGATCGCGGGAATTTTCCCTCTCACCCTAACCCTCTCCCACCGGGAGAGGGGATAGCGATGGTCAGTTTTAATGCCAGCAGAAGTGATGCACAACCTGAGTAATCAGCTCGCGGGTGGGTTTGATAAAGCGGGTTTCCAGGTACTCATCCGGCTGGTGGGCCTGGTTGATAGAACCCGGGCCAAGCACCAGCGTAGGGCACAGGGTCTGAATAAACGGCGCTTCGGTGCAGTAGTTCACCACATCGGTTTTCTCACCGAGCAGCTTTTCCACCACCTGGACCAGCTGGTGATCCGGCGGACATTCGTAGCCCGGGATCGGCGGATGCAGCTCAGAGACGGTCAGACGGCCCGGCCAGCGCTCGCTTACCGGGGCCAGTGCCTCATTCAGCAGGCCGTCGAGATCGCTTAGCGTCATGCCCGGTAGCGGACGGATATCCATGTGCAGTTCGCAGCAGGCGCAGATGCGGTTTGAGGCGTCGCCGCCGTGCAGGCTGCCGAGGTTCAGCGTCGGGTAAGGTACGGTGAAGGCTTCGTAGTGATAGCGCTCTTTAAGATCGTCGCGCAGGGTCATGATGCGGCCAATGGCGTCGTGCATCAGCTCAATGGCGTTCACGCCGCGCGCCGGATCGCTGGAGTGGCCGGACTGGCCCAGTACGCGCACCGCCGTTGAGATATGGCCTTTATGGGCGCGAATCGGTTGCAACGACGTGGGCTCACCGATGATCGCGCAGTCCGGGCGAATGGCCGTGTTTTCCGAGAAGTAGCGTGCGCCCGCCATGCTGGTCTCTTCATCGGCGGTCGCCAGTATGTAGAGCGGCTTTTTCAGCGTTGTCACGTCGACGTCACGCAGCGCGTCGAGGATAAAGGCGAAGAAGCCTTTCATATCGGCGGTGCCCAGACCGTACAGCTTGTTGTCGTGTTCGGTCAGGGTGAACGGGTCGCGCGTCCAGCGGCCATCGTCAAACGGCACGGTATCGGTGTGGCCGGCTAGCAGCAGGCCGCCCGCTCCGGTTCCGGTACTGGCGAGCAGGTTAAATTTATGGCGCGTGCCGGGGACGGGCTGAACCTCAACGTTAAAGCCCAAATCGCTAAACCAGCCCGCCAGCAGATTGATTAAAGACTCATTGCTCTGATCCAGCGCTTCTTCGGTTGCGCTGATGGACGGTGTGGCAATCAGGGCGCGGTAAATCTCGATAAATGGCGGTAAGTTCATTTTCATTGTTGACACACCTTAGGTCGTGATAGTATCAATATTCATGCAATAAATGTGAATAAAAATACATTAACGTTGAGCATAAAGGAACCCGATGTTGAATACGCTGATTGTAGGCGCTAGCGGTTATGCGGGCGCAGAGCTTGTAAGCTACGTGAATCGCCATCCTCATATGACCATAACCGCTTTGACCGTGTCAGCGCAAAGCAATGATGCAGGAAAGTTAATCTCTGAATTGCATCCGCAGCTCCGGGGTATTGTCGATCTGCCTTTGCAGCCAATGTCTGATATCAGCGCGTTCACCGACGGCGTGGACGTGGTGTTTTTAGCCACCGCGCACGAGGTCAGCCACGACCTGGCACCGCAGTTTCTGGCGGCGGGTTGTGTGGTGTTCGACCTCTCCGGTGCATTCCGCGTGAACGACGCCGCGTTCTATGAAAAATACTACGGTTTCACTCATCAGCACCCGGCACTGCTTGAACAGGCGGTGTACGGCCTGGCGGAGTGGAATGCGGACCGGCTGAAAGAGGCAAACCTGATCGCCGTGCCGGGCTGCTACCCGACGGCGGCGCAGCTCTCCCTGAAGCCGCTGATCGATGCGGGTCTGCTGGATCTCAACCAGTGGCCGGTGATCAACGCCACCAGCGGCGTAAGCGGTGCTGGCCGCAAGGCTGCAATGTCCAATAGCTTCTGTGAAGTGAGCCTTCAACCGTACGGCGTGTTTAACCACCGCCATCATCCTGAAATCACGACCCATCTGGGCGCGGACGTCATCTTTACGCCGCATCTGGGCAACTTCCCGCGCGGGATCCTCGAAACCATTACCTGCCGCCTGAAGCCGGGCGTTACTCAAGACCAGGTAAGCGAGGCCTTTACCCAGGCATATGCGGATAAACCGCTGGTGCGTCTGTATAACAAAGGCGTCCCGGCGCTGAAAAACGTGGTCGGTCTGCCGTTCTGCGACATCGGCTTTGCCGTGCAGGGCGAGCACCTGATTGTGGTGGCGGCCGAAGATAACCTGCTGAAAGGCGCTGCCGCTCAGGCCATGCAGTGCGCCAATATTCGTTTCGGCTTCCCTGAAGCGCAGTCTCTTATTTAAGGTGTGATGATGAACCCATTAATTATCAAACTCGGCGGCGTGCTGCTGGACAGCGAAGAAGCGCTGGAGCGTCTTTTTACCGCACTGGTGAACTATCGTGAGTCGCACCAGCGTCCGCTGGTCATCGTCCACGGCGGCGGCTGCGTGGTGGATGAGCTGATGAAAGGGCTTAACCTGCCGGTGACCAAGAAAAACGGCCTGCGCGTCACGCCTGCCGACCAGATTGACATCATTACCGGTGCACTGGCGGGAACGGCGAACAAGACGCTGCTGGCGTGGGCGAAGAAGCATCACATTGCTTCCGTGGGCCTTTATCTGGGCGACGGCGACAGCGTAAAAGTGACCCAGCTCGACGAAGCGCTCGGCCACGTTGGACTGGCGCAGCCGGGTTCGCCTAAGCTGATTAACACTCTGCTGGATGGCGGGTTCCTGCCGGTCGTCAGCTCTATCGGCGTGACCGAAGAGGGCGAGCTGATGAACGTCAACGCTGACCAGGCGGCGACGGCGCTGGCGGCTACGCTTGGCGCAGACCTGATCCTGCTCTCCGACGTGAGCGGTATTCTGGACGGCAAGGGCCAGCGCATTGCGGAGATGACGGCGGCGAAAGCCGAGCAGCTCATCGACCAGGGCATTATTACCGACGGCATGATCGTCAAAGTGAACGCGGCGCTGGATGCCGCCCGCACGCTGGGCCGCCCGGTGGATATCGCCTCCTGGCGTCACGCGGAACAGCTGCCGGCGCTGTTTAACGGCATGCCAATAGGCACGCGTATTCTGGCGTAATCAATTTACAGTTTTGCAGGCCCGGTAAGCGTAGCGCCACCGGGCAATGAAATTCAAAGATATAAAGGAAGCATGTTATGGCACTTTGGGGTGGGCGTTTTACACAGGCAGCGGATCAGCGGTTCAAACAGTTCAACGACTCGTTGCGTTTCGACTATCGCCTGGCCGAACAGGATATTGTCGGCTCTGTGGCCTGGTCCAAAGCGTTGGTCACCGTTGGCGTGCTGACCGCAGACGAACAGCTGCAGCTGGAAGAGGCGCTGAATAACCTGCTGGAAGAGGTGCGTCTGGATCCGGCGCAAATTCTCCAGAGCGATGCTGAAGACATTCACAGCTGGGTGGAAAGCAAACTGATCGATAAAGTCGGCCAGCTGGGTAAAAAGCTGCACACCGGGCGTAGCCGTAACGACCAGGTAGCGACCGATCTCAAGCTGTGGTGTAAAGATACCGTGGCCGAGCTGCTGGCGGCCAACCGTCAATTGCAGAGCGCGCTGGTGGAGACCGCGCAGAACAACCAGGACGCGGTGATGCCGGGTTATACCCACCTGCAGCGCGCGCAGCCGGTGACCTTTGCTCACTGGTGTCTGGCCTATGTGGAGATGCTGGCGCGTGACGAAAGCCGTCTGCAGGATACCCTGAAGCGTCTGGACGTCAGCCCGCTGGGCTGCGGGGCGCTGGCGGGAACGGCGTATGAAATCAACCGGGAGCAGCTGGCAGGCTGGCTGGGCTTTGCCTCCGCCACCCGTAACAGCCTGGACAGCGTCTCTGACCGTGACCATGTGCTGGAGCTGCTGTCTAACGCATCCATCGGAATGGTGCATCTCTCGCGCTTTGCCGAAGACCTGATCTTCTTCAACTCCGGTGAAGCCGGTTTCGTTGAGCTGTCTGACCGCGTGACCTCCGGCTCTTCCCTGATGCCGCAGAAGAAAAACCCGGATGCGCTGGAGCTGATCCGCGGCAAGTGCGGCCGCGTGCAGGGCGCGCTGACCGGCATGATGATGACCCTGAAAGGGCTGCCGCTGGCGTACAACAAAGATATGCAGGAAGACAAAGAAGGGCTGTTCGACGCGCTCGACACCTGGCTGGATTGCCTGCACATGGGCGCGCTGGTGCTGGACGGCATTCAGGTGAAACGTCCGCGTTGTCAGGAAGCGGCCCAGCAGGGTTATGCCAACTCGACCGAGCTGGCGGATTACCTGGTAGCGAAAGGCGTACCGTTTCGTGAAGCGCACCATATTGTGGGTGAAGCGGTGGTCGAAGCGATCCGTCAGGGGAAACCGCTGGAGGATCTGCCCCTGGCTGACCTGCAGAAATTCAGTGCGGTGATCGGGGAGGATGTTTACCCGATTCTGGCGCTGCAGTCGTGCCTGGACAAGCGTGCGGCTAAAGGTGGCGTGTCGCCGAAGCAGGTGGCGCAGGCGATTGCGGATGCGAAAAACCGCCTGGTTTGATGAGTGCGGGCTGGTGCCCTCACCCCGGCCCTCTCCCACGGGGAGAGGGAGCAAACACTAAAAATGGCAACTTCGGTTGCCATTTTGCTTTTATCTCCGGGCTTTTTACGCAAAAAAATGCGGACCACGGGGTCCGCAAAAGTTCACGTTGGCTTTATTTTTTCGAGTTTTGAGAGAAACTCGCTGACGGGCGGGGACGTCAAGGGTCAAACACGTACCGCCTCGTCTCTGTGGTGTATTATTCAACAGAATGCTTGATAGGGATAATCGTTCGTTGCTATGCTATCTATCGCCATGAACTATCGTGGCGACGGAGGATGAATAATGAATATTCGTGATCTTGAATACCTGGTAGCGTTAGCCGAGCATCGTCATTTTCGCCGCGCGGCAGATTCCTGCCACGTCAGCCAGCCCACGCTGAGCGGTCAGATCCGCAAGCTGGAGGATGAGCTGGGCGTGATGCTGCTTGAGCGCACCAGCCGTAAGGTACTGTTCACCCAGGCCGGTCTTCTGCTGGTGGATCAGGCGCGCACCGTGCTGCGCGAGGTCAAAGTGCTCAAGGAAATGGCAAGCCAGCAGGGGGAGACGATGTCCGGCCCGCTGCATATTGGCCTGATCCCAACCGTTGGCCCGTACCTGTTGCCGCAGATTATTCCCATGCTGCATCAGACGTTCCCTAAACTCGAAATGTATCTCCACGAAGCGCAAACCCATCAGCTGCTGGCGCAGCTCGATAGCGGCAAGCTCGACTGCGCGATCCTGGCGCTGGTCAAAGAGAGTGAAGCTTTTATCGAAGTGCCGCTGTTCGACGAGCCGATGATGCTGGCGATCTATGAAGATCACCCGTGGGCGAACCGCGATCGCGTGCCGATGGCCGATCTGGCCGGTGAAAAGCTGCTGATGCTGGAAGATGGACACTGCCTGCGCGATCAGGCGATGGGCTTCTGCTTTGAAGCGGGTGCGGATGAAGATACCCACTTCCGCGCAACCAGCCTGGAAACGCTGCGTAACATGGTGGCGGCGGGAAGCGGCATTACGCTGTTGCCTGCACTGGCCGTGCCGCGCGAGCGCAAGCGTGACGGTGTGGTCTATCTGCCATGCATTAAGCCAGAGCCGCGACGCACCATTGGTCTGGTTTATCGCCCAGGCTCACCGCTGCGCAGCCGCTATGAGCAGCTGGCAGAGGCCATCCGCAGTTCCATGGATGGCCACTTTGACAGCACGTTAAAACAGGCGGTTTAAGCCGTTCAGCGCAGCGACCCGATAGGCTTCCGCCATCGTCGGGTAGTTAAAGGTGGTGTTAACGAAGTACTCGATGGTGTTGCCACCGCCTTTTTGCTCCATGATTGCCTGGCCGATATGAATGATTTCCGCGGCGCGTTCACCAAAGCAGTGAATACCGAGGATCTCTTTCGTCTCGCGATGGAACAAAATCTTCAGCGTACCCACGCTCATGCCCACGATTTGCGCCCGCGCCAGGTGTTTAAACTGGGCACGACCGACCTCGTAAGGCACCTTCATGGCCGTCAGCTGCTGCTCGGTTTTCCCCACAGAACTGATCTCCGGGATGGTGTAGATGCCCGTCGGAATATCTTCGATCAGGTGCGCCGTCGCTTCACCTTTCACCAGCGCCTGCGCGGCAATACGGCCCTGATCGTACGCGGCTGACGCCAGGCTCGGGTAACCAATTACGTCGCCGACGGCATAAACGTGCGGCAGCGCGGTCTGGTACATGCTGTTGACCTTCAGCTGGCCACGGCTGTCGGTTTCAAGGCCGAGGTTTTCCAGCGCCAGCGAATCGGTATTACCGGTGCGGCCGTTGGCGTACAGCAGGCAATCCGCTTTCAGCTTCTTACCGGACTTCAGGTGCATGATTACACCGTCGTCGCAGCCTTCAATCTTCTCGTACTCCTCGTTGTGACGGATCACGACGCCACTGTTCCAGAAGTGGTAGGAGAGGGAGTCTGACATCTCCTGATCGAGAAACGCCAGCAGACGGTCGCGGGTGTTGATCAGGTCAACTTTGACCTCCATGCCGCGGAAGATCGACGCATATTCGCAGCCGATGACGCCCGCGCCGTAGATAATTACGTGGCGCGGCTCGTGGTGCAGGCTGAGGATAGAGTCGCTGTCGTAGATGCGTGGGTGGGTAAAGTCTACGTCCGCCGGATGGTACGGGCGTGAACCGCAGGCGATAACAAACTTCTCGGCGGTGATGGTTTCAACCGTTCCGTCGTGGCACTCCAGCGCCAGCGTGTGGTCATCCACGAAATGGGCGTTGCCCTGCAAGATCTCGCAGTGGTTACGCTCGTAGAACCCCTGGCGCATCCGCGTTTGCTGGTTAATTACGGTATCAGCGTGATTCAGGATGTCGGCAAAAGAGGAACGAAGAAGTCGGGAATGGTCGCTGTAAAGAGGGTTCTGGTTAAATTCGATAATGCGGCTAACGGCATGGCGGAGGGCTTTTGAAGGGATGGTGCCCCAGTGGGTGCAACCGCCGCCGACGTTATGGTAGCGCTCAATGACCGCTACTCTGGCTCCCTGTTTTACCAGACCCATAGCAGCACCTTCGCCGCCGGGGCCGGAACCAATAACTATTGCGTCGTAATCGTAGGAATGTGGCATGGCAAGGCTTACCTGTTCTTATACATAAAAGCAACAGAATCATAACATCATTGCCAGAGTAACCCAATTATCGTTGTGCTTTTTTCAGTCAATGAAGCACAAACCGCACGTAAACAATCATTCACAAAGCTGCACAAACAGATTAATTTTATTCTCTGGTATAGTGCCATCAGGCCTTTGGAAGGATTCAACTATTGTGATGGGCGTTAGAGCACAACAAAAAGAGAAAACCCGGCGTTCGCTGGTGGAAGCCGCATTCAGTCAACTGAGTGCTGAGCGGAGTTTTGCCAGTTTGAGCCTGCGCGAAGTCGCCCGTGAGGCCGGGATTGCGCCAACGTCCTTCTATCGTCACTTCCGTGATGTGGATGAACTGGGCCTGACCATGGTCGATGAGAGCGGCCTGATGCTGCGCCAGCTGATGCGCCAGGCGCGTCAGCGTATCGCGAAAGGCGGCAGCGTGATCCGCACTTCCGTCTCGACCTTTATGGAGTTTATTGGCAATAACCCGAACGCGTTTCGTCTGCTGTTACGTGAACGTTCCGGAACATCGGCCGCGTTTCGTGCCGCCGTGGCGCGTGAAATTCAACATTTTATCGCGGAACTTGCCGACTATCTTGAAATCGAAAACCATATGCCGCGTGCGTTCACCGAAGCGCAGGCCGAAGCGATGGTGACGATAGTCTTCAGTGCCGGTGCCGAAGCGCTGGATGTGGGTATTGAACAACGCAAGCAACTCGAAGAGCGACTGGTATTGCAGCTCAGGATGATTTCCAAAGGCGCGTACTACTGGTATCGCCGTGAACAAGAAAAGTTGGCACATCAAACCGACGAAGGTGAGTAATGAAACAGTCAGGTCAGGATAAAGGAACGCTGTTGCTGGCATTGATCGCTGGCTTATCCATTAACGGCACGTTTGCGGCTATTTTTAGCTCCATCGTTCCGTTCTCGATTTTCCCGATTATTTCGCTGGTGCTGACGGTTTACTGCCTGCATCAACGCTATCTGAACCGCACCATGCCCGTCGGCTTACCGGGGCTGGCGGCCGCCTGCTTTATACTGGGCGTGTTGCTGTTTAGTACCGTGGTTCGTGCGGAATATCCGGATATCGGTTCCAACTTCCTGCCGGCGGTGTTGTCCGTGGTGCTGGTGTTCTGGATTGGTTCGCGTATGCGCAACCGTAAGAGCCGGTTGCCGGAGTAAAGGGGTTTGTCGTTGCAGGCCGGATAAGCGAAGCGCCATCCGGCATTTATTGGCAGGTAGCGCTTCGCTTACCTGCCCTACGTAAAGCCGATTATTTTGCGGTGAGCAACACGCCGCACTCCATATGGTGCGTATACGGGAACTGATCGAACAGCGCCAGCCGTTCAACGTTGTGCGTCTGGCTTAAGGTTTCCAGGTTCTTGCACAGCGTCTCCGGGTTGCAGGAGATGTACAAAATCCGCGGGTACGCCTGCACCATCTTTTCGGTTTCGCTGTCCAGGCCACTGCGCGGCGGATCGACAAAAATCGTCTCACACTGGTAGCTTTTCAGGTCGATGCCCTGCAGTCGGTTAAACTCACGCACGCCGTTCATCGCCTGGGTGAACTCTTCTGCCGCCATACGAATGATTTGCACATTATCGATATGGTTAGCGGCAATGTTGTACTGCGCCGCCGCGACGGACGGTTTGGCGATTTCCGTTGCCAGCACGCGCTCGAAGTTACGCGCCAGCGCCAGCGAGAAGTTGCCGTTCCCGCAGTACAGCTCAAGCAGATCGCCCGTTGAGCCTTTCGTGGCATTAAGCGCCCACTCCAGCATTTGCACATTCATTGCAGCGTTCGGCTGGGTGAAGCTGTTCTCCACCTGGCGGTAAATCATCTCTTTTCCCGCAACCGGCAGACGCTCGTCGATGTAATCCTGGTCGAGCATGATTTTTGTTTTGGTCGCGCGGCCAATCAGATGAACGTTGAGGTTCTGCGCGCGCAGCGCGTCACGCAGCGCTTCGGCCTGCTCGCGCCACTCGTCGGTCAACGCTTTGTGATACAGCAGAGACACAATGGCCTGATTGCTTTGCGTGGTCAGGTAATCAATCTGGAACAGCTTGTGGCGCAGCACCGGATTATTGCGCACGCCGTCCATCATCAGCGCCATCAGATGGTTAATAAGCTCACTTGCCGCCGGAAAACTGTTTACGCGAATACGGGATTTCGTCTGCTGATCGAAAATGATGTGGTACAGGTCATCGCCGTCATGCCAGATGCGGAACTCGGCGCGCATGCGGTAGTGGCTGACCGGCGAACGGAACACCTCGGGAACGGGCGCGTTGAACGGCGTCATCATACTTTGCAGGCGGACGACTTTCTCGGCCAGCTGCGCGTCGTATTGTTCTGTCGGGAGGTGTTCGGGGGTCATGATGCGTCCTGAGTGATAAAGAATTACGCGGGGATTGTAGGCATTGTTCAGGGGATGTCCAGAATTTATGGCCAATAGCTGTCTGGACATCTATACGTGTCTAATTGTAGCATTCTGTTTCCGGTCTCCTGAGAGTGAAAAGGGAATCCAGTGAAAATCTGGAGCTGACGCGCAGCGGTAAGGACTGGCGGGATGAATGTTGTAGACACTGTGAAAATGGGAAGTCTTCATCCGTATAACGCCACCCAGCCCGAAGACCTGCCGGGATCACGTCGCACTTGGTTTCATCATCGCGTGCTATAGATGAGGCCTGCGGCATCCTTCTTATATTGTGGATGCTTTAACAATGATTAAAAAAGTATCGCTGTTGACGGCGCTGTCCGTCACGGCATTTTCGGGCTGGGCGCAGGATAGCGCTGACTCGTTGGTGGTGACAGCAAATCGTTTTGAACAACCTGTAAATACCGTATTAGCTCCGACCTCGGTAGTGACGCGGGCGGATATTGATCGCTGGCAGTCAACAACGGTTCTGGATGTTATGCGCCGTTTACCTGGCGTGGATACCGCGCAAAACGGTGGTATGGGGCAGCTCTCTTCACTCTTCATTCGTGGCACTAACTCCAGCCACGTCCTGATACTCGTTGACGGGATCCGTCTTAACCAGGCGGGCGTAACCGGTTCGTCCGACCTCAGCCAGTTCCCGATCGCCCTGGTACAACGCATCGAATATATCCGTGGGCCACGTTCTGCGGTATATGGCTCTGATGCAATTGGGGGCGTAGTGAACATCATCACAACGCGCGCGAAGGACGGTACAACGCTGAACGCTGGCGTAGGGTCACATGGCTACCAGAATTATGGTGGCAGTACCCAGCAAACGTTGGGTGACAGCACGCGTGTGACGCTGGCGGGTGATTATACCTATACCAAAGGTTTTGACGTTGTCGCCGACGGTAATAACGGCGGTCTTGCCCAGACCGATCGCGACGGCTACATGAATAAGACGATCTACGGTGCCCTGGAGCATGCTTTCTCTGACCAGTGGAGCGGTTTTGTTCGCGGTTATGGCTACAGCAACCGTACTGCTTATGACGGGTATTACAGCACATTTACGCCTGATGTGCTGGTGGATACTCGCCAGTTATACAGTCAGACCTGGGATGCTGGGCTGCGCTTTAACGAGGACATCTTCCATTCGCAGCTGCTCTCCAGCTACAGTCACAGCAAAGATTACAACTACGATCCGCATCTCGGACGCTATGACTCCACGGCGACCCTGGATGAAATCAAGCAGTACAATGTCCAGTGGACCAATTCTGTTGATGTCGGGCATGGCAACATTGGCGCGGGTATCGACTGGCAGAAGCAGAGCACCGAACCCGGTACCAACTATGTGACCGAGAGTTACGATCTGCGTAACACTGGCGTGTACCTGACCGGTTTACAGAAGTTTGGTGATGTCACCCTGGAAGGGGCCGCGCGTAGCGACGACAACTCTCAGTTTGGTCGCCATGGTACCTGGCAGAGCAGTGCAGCCTGGGAATTCATTGACGGTTACCGCTTCATTGCCTCTTATGGTACGGCCTATAAAGCCCCAAACCTTGGCCAGCTTTATGGTTTCTATGGCAACGATCGTCTCGACCCGGAAGAGAGCAAGCAGTGGGAAGGTGCGTTTGAAGGGTTAACGTCGGGCGTAAGCTGGCGTGTTTCAGCCTATCGTAACGACGTTGATAACCTGATCGACTTCAATAACAATCTTCAGGAGTATTACAACGTCGGCAAGGCACGTATAAAAGGTGTCGAAGCGACGGCATCGTTTGATACGGGCCCTGTTACGCATAGCGTCGGTTATGATTATGTTGATGCCCGCAATGCGGCAACTAACGCACTGCTGGATCGTCGCGCTAAGCAGCAAGTGAAGTACCAGCTAGACACGCAGATCTATGATTTCGACTGGAGCCTGACTTATCACTACCTGGGTACGCGTTACGATACCGATTTTGGTTCCTATCCGTCAGAGAAAGTGAAAATGGGCGGCGTAAGCCTGTGGGATGTCGCCGTTTCATATCCGGTCACCTCTCACCTGACAGTTCGTGGTAAAATAGCCAACCTGTTCGATAAAGATTACGAGACAGTTTATGGCTACCAAACTGCAGGACGGGAATACACCTTGTCTGGCAGCTACACCTTCTGATCCGCGTCCCACCGTGCTGGTGTTTGATTCCGGCGTCGGTGGGCTTTCGGTCTATGATGAGATCCGACAGCTCCTGCCAGATCTCCATTACATCTACACCTTCGATAACGTTGCCTTCCCCTATGGAGAGAAGAGTGAAACGTTTATCGTTGAGCGTGTGGTTGAAATCGTCACTGCGGTTCAACAACGTTACCCCCTGGCGCTGGCGGTTATCGCCTGTAATACGGCCAGTACGGTCTCCCTCCCTGCATTGCGCGAGAAATTCCCCTTCCCGGTTGTAGGCGTGGTGCCTGCTATTAAGCCTGCTGCACGTCTGACGGCGAACGGCGTGGTCGGTTTGCTGGCAACGCGTGGCACGGTGAAGCGCCCTTATACGCGCGAGCTTATTGACCGCTTTGCCAACGAATGCCAGATTGCGATGCTGGGTTCGGCTGAGCTGGTGGAGATGGCGGAAGCGAAGCTGCACGGAGAAGCGGTCTCGCTTGACGAACTGCGCCGTATTCTTCGTCCGTGGCTGCGTATGCCTGAACCGCCGGATACGGTCGTGCTCGGTTGCACCCACTTCCCTCTATTACAGGAAGAACTCCTGGCGGTATTGCCGGAAGGGACTCGCCTGGTGGATTCCGGTGCGGCTATTGCGCGTCGTACGGCCTGGCTGCTTGAGCATGAGGCGCCGGATGCAAAATCAGCCGATCCAAATATTGCGTTCTGCCTGGCGATAACGCCCGATACTGAGCAACTTTTGCCCGTTTTACAGCGTTATGGGTTTGAAACGCTCGAAAAACTGCCGTTGCTACCCCATTTTGAGCAAAAAAGAGACGGTTGAACGTTTTTTTTAAAAGAGGGGTTGTCAACGTCTCAGAACTCCCTATAATGCGCCTCCACTGACACGGAACAACGGCTTACAGGCCGCCGGG